>CAZKJV010000079.1:0-7306 GCA_964553175.1 uncultured Muribaculaceae bacterium
TATTTTTATATTTACATATTTATATTTATTTTGAGCATAATTCAAATACGATTTATCAAAACCTATCGCATTTAATTCCGACTTAACATCTTCTTCACTTATTTTTTTTAAATTAAAAATAATTTCACTCATGACATTATCTTAGCATAAAAAAGCGAACACTTTGAAGTGTCCGCTTTTTTAAATTCATTATCAATAACTTTTTATTTTGAAATTGTTGAAACTGTTGAAGCTGTACCTGCTAGATTTGTACAAAATGCAGTGAAACCACCAAAGATATCAGCGATTTTTTTACCAACTTTTGAATTTGCAGCTTCTGCAAGAGGTTTCAATGCTTGGTTGTCTTCTGCAGCTTTTGTTAAATTTGAAGTAACTGCATCTGAATAAGCTTCAGTATCAGTTTTCATATTTTTTGTAAACTCGTCATGCCCTTCTTTCAAATCACTGAAAGTTTGCATTGCTTTTTGAGTTTTTTCAATTGCGTCCATTGTATCAACACCTCTGAAAGATACTCTTGCTGCAGAAATAGGACTTATCATCATTTTAGGAAACCTCCTTATTTTTTACTTAAAATTCATCTTCACTAACAGTATATTCATTATTAGAAGAAGACGAACTTCCATAAGAATTATAACTGTTACCACTTGCATTGTCAATAGCGTTGTCAACTAAGTTTTCAGAAGTTGAAGACACTTGTTTATTTACAAGACCGAAGTCTTTTAATGCTGTACCAACTGCTGCACCACCGGCAACAATATTTACAGCGTATTTTTGAACTGTATTACCAATACTTTTAGCTTTTGCTACATTTTTTGCAATTTTTTCTGCTGATGCTGTTATTTTTGCAGCTTCTTCTGCAGTTTTACCTACAGCTTTTTCAGCAGCTTTTTCTGAAGCTTTATTTACCGCTTTATCAAGAGATTTTCCAACTGCACCACCAATCATATTTGCTGCTTTATCTAAACAGATTTTTGCTGCAGTAAATGCAATTACAACCCCTATAACTTTTGTCGCAAACTGACCAAGTTTACCTAGTGTACCATTTTGTTCGCCAACTTGTTCAGACATACGTCTAAATTCATCTTGTTTTGCTCTTAAAGCTTCCAAATCAGGAGCTTCGCCACCTTTAAAAGCGACATTTGAGCTTTTTGCCTTTGTATTATTTGTTGTTAATAAATTTTGAGCTAAATTAATAGAATTAACTGTCATTGTTTTCCACACAAATAAATTATAAACTTACCTACATTTATATAAAGTCCTAAAACTCATGATTTTTGCTACTTTTAGCCAGAATTTTAAATTTTTTGTTACATTAGTTAACATTTTAAAAACATGTTTAGAATTCAGTATTCATCATGGTTTTGAGAGTTTCATTAAAATTCAACAAATTCAGCTTCAATTAAACATAAATCTTCGTCAGTTGTTTTATTTTTTACAGAAATTTTTGCAATATTACCATCTAATTGAACTTCTGAAAGCACTCTGTTACCATATTGAATTTCTTTTTTGAAAACCATTTCTAAAGTTTTTAATTTATGATTACTTCTAAAATCTTTTGGTAAGGCCTCAAAAGCCCAAACAATATAGTTCATATTATTAACGTGTTTATTCACATCAATATCATCATATCTAACTTTAAACTCTTCGCAATAATCAATTCTTTCAATAGGATGAATTTTTGAAAAAGACATATCATCTTCTCTTTTTTCAACTTTATTCATTATCTCTGGGAACACCTCAGTAGGCATAACTATTGATTTATCAGCCAAGTTGACAAGTGTCCAATAACTCAAAACTTTTCCAATCAATTCGCCGGATTTTGTATAGATTTCAAAATCACGATGAGCAAACAATTTATTACAACCTCTTGCCTCTGTTTTAATAACAATATCTTCAACATTTTGAGGATAATTATTAAATTCCATGTGGTATTTCAACAAAAACCAGCCTAAATTTTTATCAACAATTTGCCAATAACCAAACTTTCCAATTTCAGCAGCGTTTGTTGCAACATCTTGCAAAAAGTTCAAAAATGCAGACGGCTTAAGAATTTTGTTATAATCCATTTCGCTATATCTTATAAAATATTCTTGTTCAAAATATAATGGTGATTTTTCATTTATCATAACGTATTATAATACTCCTTAATCAATTTACAATCATCTTCAATATTAGGACTTTCACACACCAACGCACCCTTAACGTTAAAATGTTTTAAAGCTTTTAACAAATCCTTGTAGTTCATATCCGATTCTTCAAGCGGTAAATGATTTCTTTCACCTTTTGAAGTATAAGCAATACCTGCTAAATGTCCATGGAAATTATTCAAGGCTTTTTCACCTAATTCTGTGCCAATTTGTTCTAAAATCATACAAAATTCATCATAAGTATTATGTCCGCCACCGCTTCTTGCATGTACATGAGAAAAATCTATGCAAGGTAGAACTTGGTCAAACTCTTTTGACAAACGTACAATTTCATCAACATCACCCCATTGAGTGCCTTTACCCGTAGTTTCAGGTCTTATCCAGATTTTATTATTTGATTTTTCTAAAATTTCAATAATCTGTGCAGTTTTTTCAACAACTCTATTAAAAACAATTTCCTTTTCGTTTCCCAAATAAAAAGCAGCGTGATAAGTTATACTATAACCACCAAAATCATTAGCCACAGTTGCCGTATCAATAATACGTTGAATACTTGCATCAATCTTTTCTTGTTCTCTTGCATTCAAATTAATAAAAAATGGACCGTGAGCAGTAAAAATACGTTCGCTTGATGCATCTTTAATCAATTGTTTTGATTTATCACTAATTCTTACCCCTTGAACAAATTCAACTTCAATGCCGTCCAAATTCATTTCATCAAGAACGTTAAACGCATCTTCATAACCTTTTTTCTTATCTGTTCTTAAAGGCATTCCAGCTGTTAAAAAATTTAATTTATCCATTATTTAAAAACCTCACCGACTTTTGGTGCTAAAATTTTAATAAAATCATGCGAATTTCCTACAAAAAAGCTTCCGAATTGAATTGCAGTCGGACAAATAAATCCATTTCCTGTTGCTATATAAAATTTATCACCCTCAACTTTTGCAATTGCACCCGCAGGATATTTTGAAGAATCACCCTCTACAACATTTGACATAAATATTTTAATCATATTACCACGGAATGTAGTAGACGCAATTAAAAATGGATTTAAGCCTCTAATAAATCTATCTATTTCAACTGCAGATTTTGAATAATCAACAAACAAATCCTCGTCTTTTATACTTTGACCGACAACAAATTCGCCTTGTGGCTGTTTATACCTTGGCAAATCTCCTTTTTCTAAATCTGTCAAAACTCCAACAAGCATTTGCATTCCAAGTAAATTCAAACGGTTAAACAAAGTTCCCATCGTTTCAATCGGTGAAATTGGAACTTTTCTTTGCGTAATAATATCACCTGTATCAAAACCCTCGTCCATAAAATGAAGAGTAACGCCAGTTTCAGTTTCTCCATTTATAATAACAGTAGAATAAGGATTTCCGCCTCTGTATTTAGGCAACAAAGATGGGTGAATATTTATAAATCCATATTTTGGAACATCAAGCAATTCTTTTGGAATTTTATAGTTAAAAGAGGAAACAACCGCAGCATCAATATTCAAGCCTTTTAAGTAATTCAAAAAGTTTTCATCTTTTAAATTATCCCATTCAATAAAATTCATTTTTCTTGATAGTGCAAATTGCTTAAATGGAACATAAGTAGAATGCGACTTTTTAGGTCCCATTACCCCAACAATATTAACGCCTGCTTGAAGTAACCCGTCCAAACAGACATACGCCATATCAGGTATTCCGATAAACAAAATTCTTTTTGTAAAACTCAAAAAGACCTCCTCAAAAGACAGAGAGGGGCAGAAAGTCTACCCCTCTTTGCTTATTAAACTAAAGCTTCATATTTTTTAGCTTGTTCTTGTAATTCTTCAACTTTATCAGTTTCTTCCCATGGAACTTCTATATCAGTTCTTCCCATGTGCCCGTAAGCAGCTAATTTTTGATAGAATTTTCCGCCATTTTTTGCCGGCAAATTTCTTAAATCAAATTTATTAATAATACCAACTGGTCTTAAATCAAAATTATCATTTACTAATTTTGATAAATCTTCATCAGAAATTTTTCCTGTTCCAAAAGTATCAACTAAAACTGAAATAGGTTCAGCAACACCAATTGCATAAGCTAATTCAATTTCACATTTTTCAGCAAGTCCTGCACTTACAATATTTTTTGCAACATATCTTGCGGCATAAGCTGCTGAACGGTCAACTTTTGTTGGGTCTTTTCCTGAAAAAGCACCGCCACCGTGTCTTGAATATCCACCGTAAGTGTCAACAATAATTTTTCTACCCGTTAAACCGGCATCACCTTGAGGACCACCAATTACGAAACGTCCTGATGGATTTACAAGAATAACTGTATTTTCATCAGGTTTGATTTTTTCATTTTTAAATACATAGTCAATAACCAATTCTTTTATATCTTTTCTGATTATTGCTTGAACTTTTTGATTATCACTTTCTGTACCGATTACAGGGTCGTGTTGAGTAGAAATCAAAACGGTATGAATTCTTGATGGTTTTCCGTCAACATATTCAACAGTTACTTGAGATTTTCCATCCGGTCTTAAATAATCAACCAAACCTTTTTTTCTTACTCTTGATAATCTATGAGATAATCTGTGAGCCAAACTGATTGGTAAAGGCATTAACTCAGGAGTTTCGTCACAAGCGTAACCAAACATAATACCTTGATCGCCAGCACCAATATCAGAAGTTTCATCTGCAGAAGTATCAGCATTATCATTTCTAGTTTCTAAAGCTTTATTTACACCGCCTGCAATATCAGTAGATTGTTCATCAATACTTGTCAAAACAGCACAAGTTTTGTAATCAAAACCGCCACCGTTTTCACCTTCATAACCAATATTTTTAATAGTATTTCTAACCACTTGCGGAATGTCCACATAACAATCAGATGTAATTTCGCCACAAACAAGTGCCATACCTGTTGTTACAGTAGTTTCTGCGGCAACACGTGATTTGTTGTCTTTTGTTAAAAACTCGTCCAAAATTGCATCAGAAATCTGATCACAAACTTTGTCCGGGTGTCCTTCTGTTACTGATTCAGAAGTAAATAAAAAATTTTTAGATGCCATAGCATTCTCCTTAATTTATATGTACTCGCCGGTAAGTTTTTTAATTCCAACCCGGCACAACTTCATTACCAAAATCGTAAAACAAACACTTTTAAAAATCAAATTTATTTGATTTTACTTGTCATTAATCTTTTTTAATATATTGATTGTTTTTTTATAAATATGCTAATATTAAACTATGAAAAATTTTGTTCAACCCGATAAATCAAAACTTAAACATATTCCGATAAGTGAATTTGCAGACTTTATAAACATTACAGTAAATGGCTCAAAAACTGAATTTTTAGTTAACAGCATTGAAAAATGGATTAAAGAAAACTACGGAAAAAACATTTTTCAAAATGATTTAATGCCCACAAAAACACTAATGGCAGACTTATTAGATATAAGCACAGGAACGGTACAAAACATTTATCGTCAGCTTGAAAATAAAGGTTTGCTCTACTCAAAACAATGCGTAGGCACAATGATTGCTGATATTGAAAACAAAAGTTTAACCCTTAGAAAATCTTCATCAAAACGAGATTTTGCAGTTGAATTAATCAAAACCTTTATTCAAAAAAATAATTTCAAAACAGGTGAACAATTGCCATCAGTTCGTGCCATTTCGCAATACATAAATATTCCGATAAACACAACAGGAAACGCAATGGAAGCACTTGTTGAGCAAGGAATTATTAAAAAAACAGGAAATAAAGACCAAAATTGGGTCTTGAAAACAGATAAATTTGATATTCAACAAAACTCCTCAAATACGCTTATTTCAAAAGTTGCAAAAGATTTAAAATTGTATATTTCATCTGAAATAAAAATTGGAGAAAAATTACCAACTCATCAAAATCTTGCAAAAAAATTTAAAGTTAGCATAAAAACAATCCACGACGCATTAAATATGCTAACTCAAGAGGGAATTCTTTTACCAAAACGAGGACGCTACGGCACATGTGTTGTAAAAATTCCGAACACTTCAGATTTAGAGCCTAACATTGAATCTTCTGTTTTTGCAAAATCCCAATTTACCGCAAGATACCGTTATAACAGAATTCAAGACGTTATTAAAAACTTAATAATTGAAAAATATCCGATTAATTCAAAATTACCTTCAATTACAGAAATGGCAAATTTAATGGACGTAAGTCCAAACACAATCAGAAAAGCATACAATAACCTTGCAAACGAAGGCTTAGTTTCATTTTCAAGAGGTCGTTACGGCGGAACTTTTGTGAAATCATTACCTGAAACACTTGATAACCAACCGTTCGAATGGGTTGCAGTAAATCCAAAATACAACAATTTTAACTAACCTATAACAAATCAGGGCGTCTTTGTTTTGTTCGTTCCAACATTTGTTGCATTCTAAACTCTTGAATTTCTTTATGATTACCATTCAACAAAACTTCTGGAACAGCAAGTCCACGGTATTCACGAGGTTTGGTATATTGTGGATACTCTAACAATCCATTTTCAAAACTGTCCTCGTCTGCTGATTGGATTTTTCCCAAAACTCCGTCAATCTTACGACTTACACAATCAATCAAACAAAGTGCAGGTAATTCACCACCAGTCAAAACAAAATCACCAATAGAGATTTCTCTCGGTTTAATAATTTCACGAATTCTTTCGTCATACCCCTCATAATGACCACATAAAATAATTATTTGCTCAAATGAAGACAATTCTCTTGCAATCTCATTATTAAATGTTTCGCCTTGAGGTGTCATCATCAAAGTACAAGAATTGTTTAACTTTTCAACACTTTCATAAGCATCTACATAAGGTTGTGCCATCAATACCATTCCTGCTCCGCCACCGTACGGAGTATCGTCAACCTTTTTATGTTTATCTTCAGTATAATCTCTTGGATTAATTGGATTTACAGAAATTAAGCCCGAGTCTTTTGCACGTTTTAAAATACTACAATTACAATAAGACTCTATCATTTCAGGGAATAAGGTTAAAACATCAAATTTCATTATTCAATCAGCCCTTGAATTTCATTTATATAAACTTTTTTATTTTTTAAATCAATTTCCGGCACAATTGCATCAACAAAAGGAACAAGTGAAATTTTCTTTGATAACCCTCTTACTGAAAGCAAACTGCTT
>CAZKJV010000080.1:0-7297 GCA_964553175.1 uncultured Muribaculaceae bacterium
AAATACATTAAATTTGTCTGACGAAGAAAAAGATATTATTGAAAATTTAAAATCTAAAATTTTGATTTTAGACAAAGAAAATTTAGATAAAATGCAATCTTTGCGTGATGAAACTTTGATTGCATTAAAGCAAGAACAAGAAAAAACAAAAATTACAAACAAATACGAACAAATTGAATATGAAAAAGGTTCAATTTGTGATTATACAAGTGATTAGATTTTTTCACATAGCTGGCATGAAATCATTCCAAAAAGATAATCTTTATGTTTTAAAAGCTTAAAATTATGTTTTTCAAATAATTTTTGTAGTTCTTTTTTGTTAAAGAATAGTTTTTTTGATTGGACTAAATATTGATATGGTAAATCGTTACCGTAGAATATTTTTATTAATTTGGGAATAATACAATCATAAATCATATCTGCAAATAAAAATTTCTTACCAAAATCTAAATGGAAAAATTTTCCACTCGTCCTTAAAACTCTTGAAATTTCATCTAAAGCTTTATCGTAATTTTCAATATTCCTTAAGCCAAAGCTTATCGTAACCGCATCAAAAGAACTGTCTTCAAACGGCAAATTAGTGCAATCACTCTCAATAAATTGTATGTTTGGGTGTTTTTTTCTTGCGATTTCAAGCATTTTTGATGAAAAATCAACTCCGATAACTTCTGTTGTTTGGTTTAAAATGTTTGCAATATCGCCTGTTCCTGTACATAAATCAAGAACTTTTCCGCTAAATTTAAAATTTTTAATAGCTCTTTTTTTGATAAATTTATGTAATCCAAAAGAGATTATATTATTGTTGCGGTCGTATTTTTCCGCAATATCATTGAACATTTTTTTGATTTTTTCTGAATTTTTATCCATATCTATATTTTAACTCGTTTATTAAGTTTTGTGAAGAATCAAGTTGATATTTCATAACAAATCATTAAGAAAAAAGTACATCATTTGGTTGATTTTTAGTTTTACTCTAAAACGAAAAGATGAAATCGAGAGAATTTACTCAAAATATAAATAAAAGATACGATAAATAAAGAGAGAATAAAAAGCGAGGTGTATTATGAACGGATTTAATTCGATAAATTTTAACAGTAAAATTCCTACAATGACTCAATCAAATATGGGTTTTGGAAGAATTTCAAACATTGACAGTCCTGTTGGAACATCAAGTTTTAAAGATGTTATGACAAATATGGTGTCAAATATTAATGATCAAATGAATAAGCCTGATGATTTATTAGCAAAAGCAGCAAGCGGTACGGGCGATGTAGATGTTCATGACGTTATGATTGCTATGTCGCAAGCTGAAGTTACTTTGACAGTTGCAACAAATGCGGTTTCAAAAGTCATTCAAGCGTATGATAAAATTGTACAAATTCAAGTATAGAATTAAAATACGAAAATAAGATTAATATATTATTTTTAAAGACGGCAGGGGAAATATGGATTTTAAACAATTACTTGAGAATAAAGTGGTATTATACAGCATCATTGGTGTTGTTGTATTGGTGTTGACTATCGGAATAATGGCGGTAGTTATGTCAGCAGGTGGAAAATCCGAAGCTGAAAAAGCAAAATTAGTTGACGAAAAACCAATCAATGAAGATTTGGTGTTATTGACCACCGACAATTTAGGTAAGGCAATTGAAATCCAAGCTTTGCTTGCAAAAAGTGGTATTCAAGCTTCTCGTGCTTTAGATGGTACAAAATCATCTATCATTTTGAAAGCTAAAACTTATAACCAAGCTCAACGTGATACAGCACTTTTGACAATTGTTAAAAGTGGTTTGATGGATCAAAATGTTGGTTTGGAAATCTTTGATAAAGGTGATTTCACTTCAACAAAAGACGATAAAAGAATTCGTTTAGCAAGAGCGATAAATGGTGAACTTGCACGTTTAATCAGAAAAATGGACGGTATTGATAATGCTTCTGTATTTATTTCAATTCCGGAGCAAACAATGTTTTCATCAATGCAAAAACCTATAACGGCAACAGTTCAATTAACAACTCAAATTAGCGAAAAACTTCCACCGTTAAAAATTAAAGCAATTACAAACCTTTTATTAGGCAGTGTTGCAGGTTTGACAGCTGATAACATTTCAATTACAGATACAAACGGCAATGTATATTCAAGTATTATTGGTGCAGAAGATGAAATGCTTGAAAGAGTTGAAGAAAACGATAAATACATGCAACAAAAAGTTAATTCTCAATTAGACAGATTAATTGGTAAAGGTAACTTTGTTGTAACGGTAAGTACATCATTGAAACAATCTCCGGTAGAAAAATCAAGTATTATCTATGACCCTAACCAAAAAGCATCAGTATCAGAACAAACTTTCGTAGAAGGTTTGGGCGATGAATCAACTGATAATAGTAGAGGTTCAGGTAGAGCAAATGCAGTAAGCGTGTACTTGCCGAATGGTTTAATTACTCCAGGATCTGTAAATGGTGCTAGTGCATCTTCTCAAAATAGAAATTATTCAAGAAGAGCAAGAGAAACACAATATGGCGTTACAAAAACACAAGTTAATGAATATCAAAGTGCAGGTATTATTGAAGAAATTTCAATTGCTGTTACTTTAGAAAAAAATGCATTACCGACAGACACTACTCTTGAAGAATTAAAAGAATTAATTGCAAGAGCAGCAAGTCCAAAGGTAAATCCTGAAAATGTAACAATCGCTTTATCTGAATCAATTGAACCATACTTAGCAACAGATAAACCTGAAACATTACCAAAACCAAACGAAACAGGTAATTCTTGGTGGTTAATTCTTGCAATGGTCGGCATCTGCTTAACCGGTGGTTATGTAGTTGTATCAGGTAAGATTAAAGCAAGCCAATTAGCTCAACAACAAGAAATGCAAATGTTGAGAAACATTACAAGCCAACAAGACGAACAATTACGTGATATGAATATGAAAGCAGCAGAGTTGATAGAACGTCAAACTCAATTGCAACAAGGATTAATTGAACAGCAACAACGTGAAATGGTTCCTCAAATTCCATCACACGTAATTGATGAGGCTCTTGCAGCAATTCATTCAGATTTAGATGCTCTAGACCCGAATGAAACAGGCGAAAAAATCAAAAGTTGGATTGAACAAGCGTAGTCGATACCAAGAGGCGGTTTTTCGGTAGGGCGAGTGAAACGAAGCCCGTAAGTTGGCGGTCGGACGTTACTCCGCCGGCAACCCGAATAAACCAAGAGGCGGTTTTTCGGTAGGGCGAGTGAAACGAAGCCCGTAGATAAAAATTAAAACAAAGATAATCAAGGAAGATTAACGAGATAAAAAATGGCAATAGAAGGATTTGATTATAAACAGTTTTCGGCAGATTTGTCGGTACAAGCAAAAGAACTTGTACCGCAAGATTTAGAGCCGTTTCAAAAGGATTATATTGTCAAAACTTTAGTTAATTTTTCAAACCTTGCAGGTGAGGCTATTTCAAACGATGCAGAAGCAGGGTTTAACGCCGAACAGGCTATTTTGTTAACTCAAATCATTGCGGAATGGTCATTCCATAAATCGGTAGATCTTATTCGTTCCGGTATTCAACCTGAATATTGGGACGGAGTTATGCAAAAGATTGCGTTTACTATTTTTGACATTGGTAAACAAACAATCAAACAAGGGTTACCGCAAGACAAAATTCTTGAGCTTATTGAACATCACGTAATAAAATCTTACGAGGCTGCATTAGAAGAATTGCAACAACGTGGGATTATTGATGAAGAATTAAAAGAACAAGCTGAAAAACAAAATAACTTAAATCAATTACTTGAACAGGTTGAGGCTGAACAAGAGGCTCAACGTGCAGCAGAAGCCCAACAAGCTCAACAACAAACAGCAAATCCGTCTGCTGTTCCTCAAGGGCAAGCTCAAGATTTAGGTTCAGATAAAAAGATGTTTAAACTTGCATCTTTGGCATTATTGTTAAGAACCTTATCTCAAGACAAAGTATCTTCAATATTAAATAAATTTAATCCGCAAGATGCTCAACTTGTTATTCAATATATGCAAATGCCTGATTTGAATCAAAGAGTTGATGCAAATGTTGCGATACAATGTTTAAAAGAAATTAAAACAAACTTGCCGAGCAAAAATGGTACAGCTCCGCATCAGTTGATTTTCAGAATAAAAAATGCTTTAAGAAATTCTACACGTGAAAAAGTTGAGGTAATGTTAAGACACGAAAGAATTAATGTAAAAAGATTTGTTACAAGTGCCTTACAAGATGAATTGTATGAACTTCCGCCAAAAATTTCTAACATTATTGCCCAACATGTTGAACATAGTGTATAATGTAATCAATCATGATTATAAAAAAACAAAACAAGTCTATTGAACAAGGTGCAGTTGTTCAACAAACGGTCAATCCTGTTCAATCTCAGGCAACTACGGTACAAACTCCGATACAGCCTCAGGTTGAAGAAAAGATTGATATTTTTGACTTGGATAACATTGATTTTTCGCAACGTCAAGAACGTCGTAGAGGTGATAGACGACGTGGTTATCGTAGAATTGATGATAGAAATTTAATTTCGAGAGCTCAAGAGGAAGCTGATTCAATAAAGGAAACAGCGGCAAAAGAGGGTTATAGGGCAGGTTTAGAACAAGCTGAAAATGACATAAGTCTTTTGCGTGCAAAAATTGCTGATTTTGTAAGTGCAAAAAAGGAAGTTTTTGAGTATATTGCTCCTGATATCTTAGAAATTAGTGTTGATATTGCGAGAAAAATCATTAAAAAAGAAGTGGAACAAAATCCGCAGGTCATTTTGGATTCAATTGTAGATGTTATGCGAACATTGTCAAAAGAGGAACCGAGAATTACCGTAAAATTAAATCCGTTACAAGTTGATTTAGTTAAGACGGAATTGCCTGAATATATTTCATCAATGGGGATTGAGGCAAAAATTAATGTAGTCGGAGATGAATCTATTGAAGAGGGCGGATGTATTCTAAATACGAATAATGGGATAGTTGATGCATCTTTGGATACTCAACTTCAGATAGTTAAAGAAGCATTGAAAGGCATGTAATGGCAGCACCGAGTGGCGGAGGAACGCAACCAATAAGTGAATTTGCTTTAGCGGGATTTGTATTAGTTTTGATACTTATCCTGTTAATGGAGATGCCAAATTGGGTTATCAACTTTTCAATTTCTTTAAACATGACTATCGGTATTGTACTTCTGATGATAGCCCTGTATGTTCAAAAACCACTTGAATTGGCAGCGTTTCCGTCAATTATTCTTTTGGGTACAATGTTCCGATTGATTTTGTCAATTGCTTCAACTCGTTTGATTTTGGCAAAAGGTGATGCGGGTGAAGTAGTTTCTGCGTTCGGACACTTCGTAACCGGTGGTAACATGGTTGTAGGAGTTGTAATTTTCTTAATTATTACGACAGTTCAATTTATGGTAATTACAAAAGGTGCTGAACGTATCGCCGAAGTTGCTGCCAGATTTGCCTTAGACGCTATGCCAGGTAAACAAATGACAATCGACGCCGATTTTAATGCGGGGCTGATTTCACCGGAAGAAGCAGTTAAAAGACGTGAAGATTTACAAAGAGAATCAAATCTTTTCGGTTCTATGGACGGTTCTATGAAGTTCGTAAAAGGTGATACGATTGCGGGCTTGATTATTACAATTATCAATATTGTTGGTGGCTTGTGCGTAGGTTGTTTGATGAATCAAATGCCGATTGCAGATGCTGTTTCAAAATATACGATTTTAACAATCGGTGACGGTTTGTCTTCACAAGTTCCATCATTGTTAATGTCAGTTGCAGCAGGTATCGTAATGACTCGTTCTTCAGCTGCAAATTCTTTAGGTAATGACTTAGTTGGTCAAATTTCAAGTAAACCAAATTCTTTGTTCTTAGCATCAGGATTCTTGGTTTTAGTTGCTTTATCAAGTCCGATTACAGGGTTACCTTGGTTCCCATTTATTTTGTTTGCAACAATTTTGACTGTTGCTGGTTTATCAACATTGGTTAATGCCGACGTTCAATCTCAATTAGGTCAATTGGAAAGCGTAAGACAGAACATGCAAGACTTGGTTAATCCTAACAGAATGTATGAGCGTTTGGGTGTTGACGTATTGAGCTTGCAAGTTGGTGCAGGATTATTATGTATTGCTGACCCTGACCAAGAGGGTCAATTGCTTGCTAAAATTGCAGCTTTAAGACAACGTGTAACTGATGAATTGGGTTACATTTTGCCAAACATAAGAATTATGGATTCATCAGCTTTAGAAGCGAATGAGTATTTGATTGCTATTCGTGGTAATACTGTTGCAACAGGTTTTGTATACCCTGGAAAATACATGGTAATTGCAGACCAATGGGATTCTGTAAGGTCAGAAGTTCCTGAAGATGCAATTGTCGGTGTTGACCCTACATACCAAACTCAAGCATATTGGGTTTCTGAAGAAGATGCAAAATCAACAAAAGCAATTACGGCTGTTGACGCAACAGACGTTGTAATTACACACTTACAAGAAATTACAAGAAAACACGTTGATGATATTATGACAAAAACTGACGTGTTAAAATTAATGGAATTGGTTCGTTCTCAAGACCCTACTCTTGTAAATGACCTTGTTCCAACGATTATTTCTACAAGTGATTTGAGAAAAATCTTTGTAAATCTAATCAGAGAAAAAGTTTCAATTAAGGATATTATATTTATTTTTGAAAGACTTTGTGATTATGCAAGATTTTCAAAAGAACCTGATATTTTATCTGAACGTTTGAGGGCTGCTTTAGGACGTCAAATCTGTTTAGGCAATGTACAAGAGGATAAAGTTTTATATGCTCTAACTCTTTCTCCTGAATGGGAAAAAGTGCTAGATGACAGTTGTCAAAGAACAGAGCTTGGAACAATGTTCTTGTTAAATCCAATGCAAGTTCAAGAATTAATTGAAACTACAGCATCTACTTTAATGAACGCTCACCAAAATATCGGTAAGCAACCTGTAATTTTATGTTCACCAAGAATAAGATTGCCATTATTTCAATTGTTAGAACGTCATATTCCGACAATTGTTGTAATTTCTTACTCTGAATTGATTACAGATATTAAAGTTGAAGCGGTTGATACAATTGGCGAAAGTTATATGCCACAAGAATAAAGCGGTAAGTGATTATGATTAAAAAATTTCTACTTTTTTTAATAAAAATTTATCAAAAAATATCAAAATTAACTCCGCCCGTGTGCAGATTTACGCCAACTTGTTCAGAATATATGAGGCAGGCTATTGTTAAATACGGAGTGTTAAAAGG
>CAZKJV010000081.1:0-7173 GCA_964553175.1 uncultured Muribaculaceae bacterium
CGTATAATTATATAAGTATAATGTAAATTAAATTGGTAGGTAGAAATTATGTCAAAACATTCAAAAAAACATGATGAAAACAATCCGTTTAATAATGATATGGATTTAGAAAATGTTTCGGAAAAACAAGAAGAAACAAATGAAGAAGTTTCTGAAGAAGTGAAAACTGAATCTGAACCACAAGTTCAAGACGACGGACTTCAAGAAAAATATAATCAATTAAATAATCAATACATCAGACTTGCTGCTGATTTTGATAACTTTAGAAAACGTCAAGCTCAAGAACGTGAAAATTTATTGAAATACGGTGCAGAAGAAACTTTGAAAAAACTTATAGAAGTTTTGGATAATTTTGACAGAGGTCAAAAAGCAATGGAAAAAGTTGAAGATTGTCAACAAGTTAAAGATAGCTTTGATTTAGTTTGCAATCAAATGAAAGATACGCTTAAAAAAATCGGTTTAGATGTTATTGAAACAGAGGGTAAAGAATTTGACCCTAATTTTCATGAGGCTGTAATGCAAACTCCAACAAGTGAATATCCTGAAGGAACTATTATAAACGAACTCCAAAAAGGGTATAAAATCGGAGATAAAGTGTTAAGAGCATCATTGGTTAATGTAGCAACAGCAGAATAAAAAAGGAATAGCTGGAAAATGGCAGATTATTATGAAACTCTCGGGGTTGATAAAAACGCATCAAAAGATGAGATAAAAAGTGCTTTTAGAAAAATGGCACGTCAATATCACCCTGATGTTAATAAAGCACCTGATGCAGAAGAAAAATTTAAAGAAATCGGTAAAGCTTACGAAACTTTAATGGACGATGAAAAACGTGCAACTTATGACCGTTTTGGTGAAGACGGTTTGAAAAACGCAGGTTTTGACACTCAAGGACCTTTTGCAGGTGGTTTTGGTGATTTAAACGATATTTTTGCATCTTTCTTCGGGGATTTTGGTTTTGCATCTCAAAGACAATATGACCCGAATGCTCCTCGTCAAGGTGAGGACTTACGTTTAGACGTTGAACTAGAATTTGAAGAGGCGGTTTTTGGTTGCAAAAAAGATGTTAAAATTGACCATTTAGAAGTTTGTCCTGAATGTAAAGGCTCTGGTGCTGAAGTCGGAACTCAACCTGTTATCTGTAAAACTTGTGGTGGCAGTGGTAAAATTCAACAAACAACTCAAACTATTTTAGGTCAATTTACTCAAGTTACTACTTGTCCTGATTGTAGAGGTACAGGTAGAAAAATTGAATCTCCTTGCAAAAATTGTAAAGGTCAAGGACGAGTTGAAACTGAAAAGAAATTAGAAATAAAAATTCCTGCAGGTGTAGATAATTTATCAAAAATGAGATTATCGGGCGAGGGTGATAGCGGTTTAAACGGTGGACCAGCAGGTGATTTGTATGTTGTTTTACATGTGAAACCGTCTGAATATTATAATCGTGATGGTATAAATGTTATTACAACTTTAGATATTACCCCTGCACAAGCTGTTTTAGGTGATGAAATTACTATTCAAACTCTTGACGGTGAAAAGAACGTTCAAATTCAAGCGGGAATTCAAAGTGGTGATATGGTAAAAATAAAAGGTGCAGGTGTTCCTCATATTCAAAAACCATCGCACAGAGGCGACCATATTGTTGTTGTAACCGTTAAAACTCCTGAAAAAATTAGCGAAGAAGAACGTCAATTATACAAACGTTTATACGAAATAAATACAGGAAAAAAAGCGAATGAGACTTTGAAAGATAAAGTTAAAGGAGTATTCCAATAATGCGTAAATTTTGGGTATTAGTACTTGTATTATTTATAAATATATCATCTGTTTTTGCGGCAAATATGCCCGAAAATGTTGTAAATTATATTAAAAAAGATTTTCCAAAAGCGGAAATTCGTTTTGACGGGTTAATTACGATTGATGACACTTTGTATTTACCTGTTTTCCCTGCAAAATTTTTAAATTCACAAAAATTGGAAATTAAAAAAACTGCACCTGCAAATAAAACATTGAAAAATTTGCCTGATATTGTAGTTTTTAACAATGATTTTGCATTATTAAAAATTATTGATGAAAAAGACGGAAAAAGAACTGTTTTGTACCAAGAAAATCCATTTGTAGAAATTAAAACAGGTTTGTTTCCTCAAGATATGCTTGTTCCAAAAGGGTTGATTATTCCAAGTAACATTAAAACTATTATTGGCGGTTTGAGAATTGCAACTGAACAAGAAAAAGGTATGAAAGTTTCATCTGAACTTATTGAAGAAACAAAAAACAAAAATGTAACCGTTAAAAATGATTTAGTTTCAACGGTAAGTCAATTAAAAGATAAAGTTTTTTATGTTATAACTTGCAAATCAAAAAATATTCACGTTGTTCAATCTGACAGTGCAAGTCCTGAATATGCATTGTCAATGCCGTCTATTCCAATTGATTTGAAAGGTTATAAAAACTTTTTGTTAGTAACTGCGTATGATTTGCATGAATTAAATGTAATTTCTCTTGCAGATGAAGACGTGATTAAAACTTTTGAATTTGATTCTCAACCAGATGAAATTGTTTTAGATAATAAAAACCAAAGGGCTTATGTTTCAACTCCCGACACTTCTTCAATTTATGTAATTGATTTGATTTCAATGAATATGAAACAAAAAATTCAAGTTAACGGAATGTGTTCAAAATTGTATTTATCTCCAGATGAAACAAAATTGATTTATGTTGATAAAAAAACAAACGACGTTTGGGCGGTTGAATTGGATAATGATTATACAATCAAAGAAGTTGGTATTTTTCCAAATATTTCAGCAATTGCGTATGCAGGAAATAAAATTTATTTAACAAGTAGAACAAAAAACAGGCTTGCAATAATTGATTACGCAACACTTACGGAAATTGAAGAAATTGAAGTTGCAAAAAAACCTGTTGACATGCTTTTATATTACGGTAATTTATATATTTTAAGTGCAGAAAAAAGTGTTTTACAAGTTTTGAATACTCAAACCGATAAAATAACAAGCACAATTAATTTGAATACAAATTCATTTGCAACAAAAATAAATAGATTGGATGATACAAATATTGCGATAATTACAGGTGCAAGAGCAGGTAAATATTCAGTATTGAATTTAGCAAAAAAACAGGTGGTTAAAACATTACCGTTTAATATTCCTGTTGGTAAAATTGTTATTACAAATAAGGTGAAAAAGATAAATAAATGATAGATGAAACAACTGAAGTCGTTTTAAAACGATTGGAAGAAACTCAGCATGATTTTTGGAATATAGCTCGTTCTACGGGTAATTTTATAAACATGCTTATAAAAATGGTAAATGCCAAAAATGTAGTTGAAGTTGGTACTTCAAACGGTTATTCAGGAATTTGGATTAGTAAGGCATTAAAAGAAACCGGCGGACATTTAACAACTATTGAATTTTATGAAAAAAGAATAGTTTTGGCACAAGCAAATTTTAAAACTTGTGGCGTTGCTGATATTATTGATATAAAACAAGGTTCTGCAATTGAAGTTTTAGAACAAATTCCAGAAGATGAAGTTGTTGATTTTGCGTTTATTGATGCAAACAAGGCTCAGTATATAGATTATTTTCGAATTTTGGATAAACATATTAAATCAGGTGGTATTATTACAGCCGATAATATAACTTCTCATGCGGAAAAGGTTAAACCTTTTGTTGATGCAATAAAAGGTAATCCGAATTATCAAGTGGAAATACTTGATTTGCCTGCAGGATTGCTTGTAGCAAGAAAAATGTAAGTTTTTAGTATTAAAAAGGGCGATCAATTTTGAAAAAAATAATCGCCTTTTTAATTTTTAAAATTTTTATTTCTTTTTGTCAGAACGTTCTCTTACAGAAATTCTTATTGGTGTTCCGAAAAATCCGAAAGCTTCACGTAATTTGTTTTCTATATAACGTTTGTAGTGGTCTTTCATTAAATCTGCATTGTTTGCAAAAATGACGAAAGTTGGAGGTTTTACGCTTACTTGAGTTGTATATAAGATTTTCAAACGTTTTGTTTTTACGCTTTGAGGTGGGTTCATCAAGTACGCTTCGTTTACGATTTTATTTAACAAACCTGTTGAAATACGTTTTGTGCATTGTTCGTAAACTTCCATTGATTTTTCGTAAATTTGATTTAATCTTTGTTTTGTAACAGCACTTATGTAAATTTTAGGTGCATAGCTTAAAAATGGTATTTCTTTTACAAGATTTTTTTCAAATTGACTAACGGAATTAGATTGTTTATTTTCAATCAAATCCCATTTATTTATTGCAATGATTAATCCTTTTCCTGCTTCGGTAATTATAGATGAGATTTTTTTATCTTGGTCGGAAATACCTTCTTTTGCATCGATTACAAGAATTGCAATGTCGCATTCTCTTATTGAATTAATTGCACGGTCTACGGCAAATTTTTCTACGCCGTAGTCAACTTTTGCTTTTTTACGAATACCAGCTGTATCAATAATTGTGAAATCTTGTTCTTTGTAAGTTAATTTACTGTCGATGCTATCACGAGTTGTGCCTGAAACGTCAGAAACGATTACTCTTTCTTTACCTAAAAGAGCGTTTACGATAGAAGATTTTCCTGCGTTTGGTCTTCCGACAATAGCAAGTTTTATGTCTGTTTCTTCTTCTATTTCGTCATCAACTTCAAAGTCTTCTGTTAATATTTCCAATAAATCACCAACACCACCGGAGCCGTGAAGTGCTGAAATTCCAATAGGATCGCCCAAAGCAAGTGAATAAAATTCGCTTGTATAAAGAGCTTGAGCAGGACTGTCAACTTTGTTTACTGCTAAAAATACCGGTTTTTTGCTTTGACGTAAGATGTTTGCAATATCTTCGTCAATAGGTGTTACTCCGTCTTTACCGTCTACGATAAAGACTATTTTTTCAGCTTCTTCACAAGCAATTTTTGCTTGGTCGTAAATTGAAACCATGATTTCGTCTTCGTCATTTGGAATAATTCCGCCTGTATCAATTACGGTGAACCATTTATTTTGCCATTCGACGTCAAAATAAATTCTATCTCTCGTAACTCCTGGCATGTCGTCAACGATTGATTTTCTGTGTCCTACAAGACGATTAACAAATGTAGATTTGCCTACATTTGGTCGTCCAACTATTGCAACTATTGGTTTTCTTTTCATAATTTTTATTTTAACACAAATATTTTTTAAATTTTTGTGTTAATTTAAAATGAAAATTTATTCGTTTGTTTTGTTTAAAACAGTTGATAATTCTGCAATAGTTTTAGGGAAGTATTGTTGCAAATATTGAGAGCGAATTGAGAATAAGTCTTCGTTGTTATAAGTGTTTAAAAGTGCATTTGATTCCGCAATTGCTTCTTGTAATCCGTCTTTTTCTTCAGAGGTTTTTATAAAGTAATTTATATGTTCTCTTTGTGCAGATGGGAATGCGTTATTAAATTTTGCTTTTTCTTCTTCAAAAACTTCGTTTATTTTTGGATTTGAGAAAATTGATTTTTTCAATGTTTCAACATCTTTTGTATCAACTTGGTCGTAATCTTTGGCATGACCCAGTTCGTGTAACATTACAAATAAGTTGTCACCTGTTTTGATACGTTTGTTTGTCGCACCGTATGTTGAATAATTAATATCATCAATGCCGTTTAGGTGTTTAACAGTATTGCTTAAAGCAATAAGTTCTTCACCCGGCATTTTCTTTAATACGTTTATAATTTTTTCTTGATTACCGTCAATATAGTTTTCAAAAGTAATTTTAGACTCGTTATTATTTTTCAAGTCCTTGATGTTCATTTCTTTTTCGTTAACGGTAATTTCGTATTTTTTATTATTTTTTGACGAAATAAATTTGTTATCAGAAATAACTTCAAAGGATTGAGAATTTTTTAACAAAGTTTTACCGTTTTTATCCGTGATAATATAATCACTTATGCGGTTGCCTTGAGGGTCATCTTCATATAAGTATTGAGTTCTGGTTCCGTCTAATGAGGTCATGTCTTTTTTAACGGAAGTTATACCGGTTTTTTTATCAATTTTACCCGATGAAATTATTTTTTCGCTACCGTCAGGCATGACGTGTTTAATGTTTAAAACGCCTGTAACTTCTGATTGTTCAGTGTATTCTTTTCTTAAAGTTTTGCCGTTTTTATCTTTTACAACTCTGATTTCATTTATTAAAACAGGTTGTGGAAGTTTTTTGTTTACTTCTAATTTAACTTTTGATGTTGTACCGGTTCTATAATCCATTGTCTTTTTGATTTGATATTGTTTGCCGTTTGGGTATGTTTTTGCTTGAACATCTTCAAGGCAAGTTGTTTTCATATCTTTGTCAAAGAGTGCAATTTTTTTACCAGTATCTTTTAAATCCGCAACCAAAGCAAATGCGTTGTTGTCAAAATCATCAGTTTTAAAACGAATTGAAAGAGCTTTGTCGCCACAAAGAGTTTCCATTTCGTTAAACTTTTCAACGACTACTTCAGGTTTTGTCAAAAGTTTATTGTTTGACAAACTAACAATATCTTCTGTTTGTAAATTGCTTTGTGCTAAAACTTTGGTTTTTTCAAAAGCTTCATTTCCGGAAATATTTTGTGAAAATGATTTTACGTCAAAAGGAGAAAATCTAGGGGTGTTGTCTGATTTTTTCAAGCATGCTAAATCTGAAAGATTTTTTACTGTGTCAGTATCTTTTGCTAATATGTCGCAAGCCATTGAACCTAAAATTTTAGGCTCTTGGACTAATTTTTTGAAAGGTTCCCATTTTTCAGGGCTTTTTGTCAATTCGTTTTTGATGATTTCTAATTTTTGGTCATCAAATTTAGGTTTATCTTTGAAATTTTTGATTTCTTTTAATTCATTCATTGCAGTATTAATGTTGAAAGAACTTGTAGTTTTTTCAAACGTATCAGGTTTCATGCCAAAAGACACCTGTCTTTTTTGAGAAGGTGCAGTGTTTACGTTAGAAACTTTATTAATATTTGTTGTATTGTTTATATTCATACACAAAATCTCTCACATTATTACCCTTGTTATAAATTACGAACAAACGATTTTAGAACTTTAATTTTTTTGAGATTTTGTTACAAAAACTTAACAAAGGCTATTGTAAATAAAATGGGAAAATCTAAAAAAGTGATATAATTGTTTAAAATATGGAGAAAATAATATTA
>CAZKJV010000082.1:0-7131 GCA_964553175.1 uncultured Muribaculaceae bacterium
TTGTTGATGCAAGATAACGCACTTGAACAACAAGAAAATTCAACCGTAAATAATAAAAAAGAAACTTCAAAAATTAAAAATATTAATTCAACTAAAACGATTGAAAAAACAACCAAATTCAATAAAAAACAAGAAAAATTAAATAAAAAAGAACAACAAAATGTGGAAATCAAAACAAATATAAAACCGGAAATTGTTCCATCTTCACGTATAATTCAACAAAATTATAAACCTGTTCCATACATAAGAACAAAACCGATTATTCGTGAAAGAGAATACACAATTAACGATTACTAATAAAAATTATTGTTACTCAACACAAAATTATTTGCTCAATCGTCTGTAAATCTCTTCAACAGCAATTTTTATATGTGCATAATTCAATCCGCCTTGCATATACACTGCATAAGGTGGTCTAATTGGACCGTCTGCGGACAACTCAATTGTTGAACCTTCAATAAATGTTCCGCCTGCCATGATTACATCATCAACATACCCCGGAATTAACTCCGGAACAGGTGTTACGTAACCATTTACAGGGGATAGAGATTGGACTGTTTTACAAAATTCAATTAACGGTTCCGGTGCATTAAATGTAATAATTTGAATAATATCTGTTCTAACTGCATCATATCTTGGAGAAGAAACAAATCCCATATCTTCAAACACTTTTGAAGCAAGAGTCATGCCTTTTATTACATCGGCAACAATTGACGGTGCCATAAATAGCCCTTGGAAAATTAATCTATGTTGGTTAAGCATTGCTCCTGATTCAGAGCCTACTCCAGGGGCTGTAAGTCTTATTGCACTAGCCTCAACTAATTCTTCTTTTCCTGCAATATAACCGCCACATTCAACAATTCCACCACCCGGGTTTTTTATTAATGAACCACCAATTAAATCTGCACCAACTTCTAAAGGTTCTTTTTTCTCTGCAAATTCGCCGTAGCAATTATCTACAAAACAAATACAGTTTGGATTTTTTGATTTAACAACTTGGCAAATATGCTCAATAACGTCTATTGTAAGTGATTTTCTTGTATCATAGCCTCTTGAACGTTGAATTAAAACCATTGTTGTTTCATCGTCAATTTTTTCTTTTAATGTTTCAAAATCAATATCATCGCCGTTTAAAAGAGGGACTTCGTCATAAATTATTCCATTGCCGATTAAAGAATTTTTCTTTGAAAGTTCACAACCTGTAAGCCCTATAACCTCTCTCATTGTGTCATAAGGAGTACCTGCTACGGCAACAAGCTTATCACCAGCATGTAAATTCCCAAATAAAGCACAAGCAAGCGTGTGTGTTCCTGTTGCAAAATGATTTCTTACGATAGCTTTTTCCGCACAAAAGATTTGAGCATAAACTTTGTCTAAAACTTCACGTCCTAAATCATCATGCCCGTAACCCGAAACAGTGTAAAAATGTTCAGGAGCAACATGATTATCAACAAAAGCTTTTAAAACTTTTCTTTGGTTGAAATCTCTAATATCTTCAATACGTTTAATTTGTTCGCTTATAGCCTTTTCGGCTTCTTTAATTTTTTCTTGTGCTTCCATAATTAAATTCTAGCACGAATATTTGATAATTGGCGGATTAAAAGTTTATTTTTTTGATTAATTTATTTATTATGCGAAAAATAATCCTGATATTTTTAATATTTTTTTGTATAAGCACTGTTTTTGCTCAAAATTATATTGTGCAATCACCAAATAACCCTAAAATTCATGTTGAAAATGAACAAACGCTGTTTATTTTAGATTTTTCAAATAGCATGAACGAATATATAAATTCTCAAAAAAAAATAGATGCTATGCTTGACACAATAAAAAATGTTTTATCAGAGATTAACCCTCAAAAACCAATAGGAATGCGAGCTTACGGATATAGAATAGGAGTTACCCCATTTGACAGTTGTAAAGCATCAAAATTATTTGTGCCAATTACAAAAGGTGGAAACACAATGGTATCAAAACAAATTGATAAAATGAAAGCCGTTGGTATGACTCCTATAACCTACTCTTTAAAATCCGCATTAACAAAAGATTTTAAAAATTTAGAGGGACAAAAACATATAATTTTATTGACTGACGGCGGTGAAAACTGTAATGAAAGCCCATGCACATTTATGACAAAAAATTTGAGATATCACCCCGATGTAAAAATTGACGTCATTGCCTACGATATAAGAAACCCCGACGACATTTCACAACTTGAATGCGTTGCACTTGTTACCCGAGGAAAATTTTATACAGCAGACACCACGGCTGAATTAAAAAACAGCCTAAATAATTCCATAAATGTTAAAAAAGAAGTCGAAGGGAAAATAATTTTTCCTTCGGATTAATTAGAATTTTTCTTTGTAAATTTGTATTATATATAGCATACTTATATGTTATACATAACACAATAATAAATAAATTCTCTAGCCATCAATAACTCCAAAGACTTTGCCGTCTTTTAAATCAGTTATTCTAACTTTTTGCATGGTATTAATTAATTCTTTATTTTTCGTATTCAATAGCACTGTAATATAATTTTCAGTCATTGCTTTTAAAACACCTGTTTTTTTATCTACATGTTTTTCAATAATTGCATTGTGCACGGTATTAAGATTTTTATTTAAAAATTCAGCTGTTTTTTGTGCAGAAATTTGTTTTATCAAATTTGCTCGATTTTCTTTTACTTCATCAGAAAGATGACCGTCCATTTTTTCCGCTTGTGTTCCTTTTCTTATTGAATAAGGGAATGTATGAATTGCCGTCAAACCCGATTTTTTTAAATTTTCCAAAGTAACATTAAAATCATCTTCACTTTCGCCTACAAAACCTGCAATAACATCACTTCCAATAAACGGAAGATTAAAAAGATTGTTTATTTGTTCAATTTGTTTTAAGTAATCTTCAACCTTATAAAATCTATTCATTCTTTCTAATGTTTTATTACAAGCAGACTGCAAAGAAAGATGAAAATGCGGACAAAATTGACTGGATTTTGATAAAAATTCAAGTAATTCATCGGTAATTTCTAACGGATTAAGCGAACCTAAACGATAACGAATATTCGTTTTTTCTTCAACCTCTTTCAACAAATCAAGAATAGTTTTACCCCATTCTTTTCCCCATTGACCGATATGAATTCCAGTGAAAACAACCTCTTTAAACTCATGTTTTTCAAAATTATTGATTTGCTCAACAATAAAATTACTATCCGCAGAACGGGATTTTCCCCTTGCAAAAGGGATTATGCAATATGCACAACGATTGTCACAACCATCTTGAATTTTTAAACTTGCCCTTGTTTTTGAGGTATCAAAAAGAACCTCTTTATTAAATTCTGACAAATTCATAATATCGCCAACATCAATTTGTTCATTTTTTTCTAAAAATTGAACAATCTCAAACTTTTCGTTATTACCCAAAACATAATCAATAAAATCATTTTTCAACAAATTTTCTTTTTCAGTTTGAGCAACACACCCCGTAATTAAAGTTTTTATTTCGGGATTAAGATGTTTTGCATTTCTTAAAATATACATTGCCTCGTTATCGGATTTATGAGTAACAGAACACGAATTCAAAATGTATAAATCCGCATCTTGAAATTTTTCTACCGCAATATAACCGGCCTCGGTAAGTTTTTCTTTTATAATGTCGCCCTCAAATTGATTTGATTTGCAACCCATTGATTTTAAGAAAAAAGTTTTCATAACATAATTATATCCAAAAAAATAAGATTTTTTATAAATTTTTATACTTTAAATATCCGATTTTTAGCTTACTTTTATTAAATTTATATAAAGGCACCAAAATGTTGTGCTAAACTAAAATTAGGAGCATAGTAAAAGGAGAAAAAAATGATACCTATTTTAGATTCAAAAAGACAATATGCAGAAATTGGCGAAGAAGTAGAAAGAGAAGTTGTAGAAGTTCTTCGTTCAGGACAGTATATTTTAGGAAAACATAATAAAGCATTGCAAGAAGAATTAGCTGAATTTATCGGCGTAAAACATTCAGTTACTTTAAACTCTGGTACTGATGCATTGCATTTAGCTTTAAGAGCTTTAGATATCGGAAAAGGTGATGAAGTTATTTCTACCGCATTTACTTTTGTTGCAACTTCAGAAGCTATCGGCATTGTAGGTGCAAAACCTGTATTTGTTGACATTGACAAAGATACATTCAATATCGACCCTAAAAAAATTGAAGATGCAATCACTCCAAGAACAAAAGCTATTATTCCTGTTCACTTATATGGTCAACCTTGCGATATGGACGCTATTTTAGACATCGCAAAACGTCATAATTTATATGTAATTGAAGACGCTTGCCAAGCAATCGGTGCTTTATACAAAGGTAAAATGGTTGGTTCATTCGGTGATATCGGTTGTTTCAGCTTCTACCCTACTAAAAACTTAGGTGCTATGGGCGACGGCGGTTTATTAACAACAAACTCTGATGCTATCAAAGATAGAGTTATCGCTTTGAGAAACCACGGTGGTGCTATTCGTTATCACCACGACGAAATCGGTGTAAACTCAAGACTTGACGAAGTTCAAGCAGCAGTTTTAAGAGTAAAATTGAAACACATTAACGAATGGAACAAAAAAAGACGTGAAAACGCTCAAAGATACAATGAATTATTCGCAAATTATTCAGATGTAATCACTCCGGTAGAATTAGACAACACATATTGCGTATATCACCAATATACAGTTAAAATTCCTAACAGAGATAACATTCACAAAATGTTGCAAGAACGCGGCGTAGGTGCTATGTTATACTACCCAATTCCATTACACTTGCAAAAAGTTCACGAATACTTAGGACTTGGCAAAGGTACTTTACCTATTACAGAAAAAAATACAGAAGTTGTTATTTCATTGCCAATGTTCCCAGAATTAACAGCAGAAGAACAAAAAACAGTTGCAGATACTTTAATTCAATGTATTGAAGAATCAAAAGTTACTGCATAAGATAAAATAAGTCAAAAAAGTAAAAGACAGGTACAATTAGTATCTGTCTTTTTCGCTTTAATAACAAAACCATCATTACCAAAGCATTATAATTCAATTGTACCTATTCTCTAATCATCAACCTTTGTGGCTAATGTTGACACTAAACACCAATTATTGGAGTTTTCTTTTTATCATCGTTGTTATTTACACCTTGACTTTCTTTGTAAGCATTTGCAATATCTGAAATTATTTCAATATTTTGTCGATTTGCTTTTATTTTATGTTTTATGCCTTCAACACTATCTAAGTTTTTTAATTCATCCATTTTTGATGTATCAACATATTCTTTGTTAGCAATATCACCGATTTTAGATGTTTCAGCAAAATTCATTCCGAATTGTTGACCAACTGTATTAATAGTTTGTGCAACACCTTTACTTGAATTACCTAATTGGCTACCTGTTGCAATTGCTGTATCACCCATTCTATGTGCAGCCTTAACGTCACCTTTTTTACCTAAGCCTAAGAAGCCACCTCTTTTCTTAAAGCCTGCTGCTTTTGCTTCTTTTTTAGATGAAATACTTGAAGCTTCCATACCTTTGTCAATAGTAACATCAGCATATTCATTTGCATTTATGGCTTCATTTGCATTACTTTCAGCCATATTTTTAACATCTTCCATTGATTTACCTAACAATGTAGCTTTTGCAACAGCTGTTTGTTGAATTTGACTTTTAATTTCTGCTTGTAATTTATCTAAATCAGCTGAACTTTGAGTAATTTCAGCACCTAAAACTTCCGCATTTTCTGCAGCTTCATTTGCCTCTGCTTCATCTGTTGAAGTTTTTGCAACTGCAACTTGTTCTTCAAGTTCAGCTTTCTTTTCTTCTATATCTTTAATTTGCTCATCTACTTTAGCTTCTGCTTCTTTAACTTGTTGTTCAGTTTCGCTTTCAAGTGTTTGAGCTTGCATGCCAAGATCTTCCATTGTAACAACGAATTTTTGCATTTCTTCGCCTAATTTTGCCATTTCAGAATTTTTATCAGAACATTTTGAAATTAAATTACCCAAAATAGTTTTCAAATTTTCACCGTATTCTTCAGCAGTTTTAACTTCTTGTTCAGCTTCGTTTACTTCACCTGCATCATCTGAAATTATATATTGCATTTGAGCTTCATCACTAGTTTTGTCAGCAGACGCTTGAGCTTCTCTTTCTTTTGCAGCTTTAATATCTGCATCAGTAATTGATGACATACCTGCATTTTTTAATTCTTGCAATTGTGCTGCTGAATAATTATTTACGTTAATTCCTGCTACCATACACACCTATCTACAATTTTTTACCTTACACATATTCTATATATCGGTCTAAAAGCATGAATTCTTTAGGGTTTTAGCATGTTTCGTTACATTTGTTTACAATATAAGTTTTTGAAAATTTTACAATATGTTTAAAAAATGATATAATATCAATACGTCCCCAAATTCAGTAAATTTTGCCTTTGTGAATAAAATTTCAGAAAGGAAAATTTTATGAGTAAAACATCTTATTATCGTCAATCTACTCCAAACAGCAAATACAGTCTTAACGGAAAAACAAAAGCTACCACCAAAAAGCGAGGGAATACGGTTTATAGCAATTATAATATGAACCAATATGAACAAGCAGTATATGACTATGCACAAAAAACTTTAGCCGATATTGTACCTCAAATTAACACTTTTTCTCAAGATACAAGAAACGACATTCAATCACAGTTAAACGCTTATCAAAATCAAGGTGAAAAAACAATTAATAATATGTATACACCTCTTTTAAATAATTTAAAGACAGATATTGCATCACGTTTTGGAAATATTGATAACTCAATGTTTTTAGACAAATTAAACAATATAGAAAATTCCAGAGCTGATGCAATTGCTCAATTAGCAAACAACATCTTATCTAAAAGAACTGATTTGATTAATAACGAACTAGCAAATAGATATAATTATATTAATTTATTAAATTCTTTGCAAAATCAATATGGAAATAACGCACTGAATACAATTTCAGCAGCATTAAACTCTGCAAAAAGTTATACTCAATCATCGTCATCAAATAATTTAGATTTATCTTCATTATTATCATTAATGACATCATTTTTATAATATCCAATATATTTTTAATTC
>CAZKJV010000083.1:0-7121 GCA_964553175.1 uncultured Muribaculaceae bacterium
GGGTAAGGGATAACGCAAATATTGATGTGTATAAATGTCAAAGATGTGGTTTGGAGTTTCTTTCTCAGTTTAAACAAGCAGATGAAGTTTTTTATGAAAAAGGGAATATGCATTCTTCTTATGCCGTTGAGAATTGGTTAAAAAATACTTATGTTGATGATAAAAGGCGTGTTGAATATTTAAAAGAGCTAATAAAAGATAAAAAAGTTCTTGATTTTGGTACTGGAAATGGTGGTTTTTTAATTCACTCAAAATCTGTTGCGAAAATGATTTGCGGGCATGAAATTGACAATTCTTTAACGGAACATTATGCAAAACACGGGTTAGAGGTTAAAAATAATCTTAAGAATTACGAAAATAAATTTGATGTAATAACGATGTTTCATGTTTTAGAGCATGTTGAAAACCCTTTAAATGTTTTACAAAATTTGAAAAAATATTTAAACAAAAATGGACGACTTGTTATTGAAGTTCCGAATTCAAACGATGCACTACTGACAATGTATAACTCAGAAGCGTTTAAAAATTTTACGTATTGGAGTTGCCATTTGTATGCTTATAATATTTCTAATTTAAAAATAATTTTGAAAAATGCAGGTTATAAAATAAAAACGACGGAATTTATTCAAAGATATCCTTATACAAATCATATTGGTTGGTTAAAAGATAAAAAAGCAGGTGGACATCGTGTTTATAAGACAAATGGATTTGTGAACTCGTTATACACTTGTTTTTTAAAGCTTTCACATAAAACAGATACAATTATCGTTATTGCTGAACCAATTTTATAACTTGCTTATGTAATATGTTTATTTTAATATTATCTTGTATAGGACTTAGAAAAAAGGAGATTTAAAATGTCAAGAAAGCCTATTATTGCAGGTAATTGGAAAATGAACCTTTTACAAGCACAAGCAAAAGAACTTTTTGAAGGTATTAAAACATTTGTTAAAGATTATGATGCTCCACAATTACCAACAGTGGTTATTGCTCCAGTATTCACATCATTGGCAGCAGTAGAATCTGTAAAATGTAATTGCGGTTGCGGTGGTAAGAAAATTTCAATCGCTTGCCAAAATTGTCACTGGGAACAATCTGGTGCATATACAGGTGAAATTTCTGTTGAAATGGCAAAAGATGCTGGCTGTGATTATGTAATCATCGGTCACTCTGAAAGAAGACAATATTTCAGCGAAACAGATGAAATGATTAACAAAAAAGCAAAAGCTATTTTAGCTGGTGGTTTGTTACCAATCATTTGCTGTGGTGAAACATTAGAACAAAGAGAAGCAGGTGTTACTGATTCTCATATCGCAGGGCAAATCAAAGCTGCATTAGAAGGTATTTCTTCTGAAGATGTTGCAAAATCAGTTATCGCATACGAACCAATTTGGGCTATCGGAACAGGTAAAACTTGTGATTCTGCTGAAGCTAACAGAGTTATTGCTATGATTAGAAATGTTGTTAAAGAAGTTGCAGGCGAAAAAGCTGCTGAAGAAATTAGAATTCTTTACGGTGGTTCTGTAAAACCTAACACAATTGAAGAACAAATGCGTCAATCTGATATTGATGGAGCTTTAGTTGGTGGTGCTTCTTTAAAAGCTGATAGCTTTAATGAAATTATTGCTAATACAATGAAAACAATGGCTTAGAATTATAAACTGCCGATTAAAATAATATTAATCGGCAGTTTTTTAAAAAGGAGAATAAATTTATGGCACAACAATTTTCACAACAAGTAAAAATTAGAACAGGTGTTTATGTTTTCTTAAAAGAAACAATGAATCCAGTAGTTTTATATTTTGATAATCCACAAGCTGTATTTGAAGAATTAAAACAAGCTATGAAATCAGCAACTCCTGTATTAGTTGATAAACAAGCTAATGGACCAATCAAAAGATTATGCGTTGTTTCAAATCAAATCAGAGGATTAGCTTTACAAGATGAACAATACCAATAAGATATTAATTTCAGATATTGAAAATGCAGAAGACAAAGTTCTAAACGTTGATTTTGAAGATGTTATTGAAGATATTCCTTCTTCAAAACCTGTTGAAGCTCACTTGACAATAAAATCTATGGGTGATTTTATTGAAGTTAGTGGAGTTTTAAAAGCAACTTTAACATTGGAATGTGATTTATGTTTAAAAGAATTTGAATATGAATTGAATGAAGAAATTAATGAAACTTTTGCAAAAAACACATTGCTAGAGGAATACGGACAAGAAACAGAACTTAAAGAAGGTCAGTTTATAACCGACTTGGACGGCAGTGATGAAATTGATATTTATGATTTATTGTATCAATATGTAATATTAAATATACCAAATAAAAAAGTTTGTGGTATAAATTGTAATAAGGGGGTTTTCGTAACGGACGAAGAATTCGTAGAAGAAGATCCGAGAATGGAAGTTTTTAAAAACATTAAGTTAGATAAATAGAAAGGTATAGAAAAATGGCAGTACCAAAGAAAAGAACAGGTGCGAGAAAACAAGCAACAAGACGTTCGCACTGGAAAGCAATTAAACCGGCAACAACAAAATGTTCACATTGTGGAGCAACAGTTTTAGCTCACACAGTATGTACTGAATGCGGTTATTACAAAGGAAAAGCTGTAAGCATTAAATCTGCAGATTATGTAGCAGAAGAAACAAAAACAGCTAAAAAATCTACAGCTAAAAAATCAACTAAAAAAGCTTCAACAAAAAAAGAAGAAGTAAAAGTTGAAGAAACTAAAGCTGAAGAAACTGTTGAAGAAGTAAAAGCTGAAACAGAAGAAAAAACTGAAGAGTAATTTTCAAATCTTTGAGGAATAGATGACAAGAATAGCTATAGATGCAATGGGCGGTGACCATGCACCTCACGAAATCGTCGCAGGTGCAGTTTGGGCAGCTTATGAATATAATGTGCCTATCGAGTTAGTTGGAAAATCGGAAGATATTCAACGTGAGTTGGATAAAATCAAATGCAACGGTTTTGTCTCTGACTGTGGTCAAAAAGGTAGCAAAAGACGTATTATCATTGATACGTCTAAGCTTGATATTAAAATTACTCATGCAGATGAAGTGATTGAAATGGGCGAACACCCAGGACAAGCTATTCGTAAAAAGAAAAAATCATCAATAGTTCTAGGTGTAAAAGCAGTAGCAGACGGTAGTTCAGATGCAATTGTTGCGGCTGGTTCAACAGGTGCGGCAATGGCTTCAAGTTTATTCGGCATGGGCAGAATAAACGGAATTGCTCGTCCTGCAATTGCTGTTACATTACCATCTATTAAAAAGCCTGTTGTTCTTATTGATGGCGGTGCAAATAGTGATTGTACTCCTGAAATGCTTTATCAATTTGCAATTATGGGCATGGTTTTTGCTCGTCAAATTCTTGGTATCAAAAATCCACGAGTTGGCGTGTTAAACATTGGTGAAGAAGAAACAAAAGGTAATCAACTTGCACAAGACATTCACAAACTTTTAGCTGCTGAAAAGGAAAAATTTAACTTTGTCGGCAATATTGAAGGTAAAGAATTGTTTATTGATGCTTGTGATGTTGTTGTTTGTGATGGTTTTGTTGGAAATGTTGCATTAAAAGTTCTTGAGGGAACTGGCTCATTCTTGTTCAAATTAATCAAAGAACAATTTACATCATCACTTTTGGGTGGTGTTGTAGGACTTATGGCAAAAATATTTTTAAATAAAATATATCCGAAAATAAATTACGAAGAATATGGTGGCATGCTTTTACTTGGGGTAAAAGGTGTAACAGTTATTTCGCACGGCAGAAGTAAAGCTTACGCAATCAAAAATGCTGTAAGAGTTGCAAAAGAAGCCGTTGAAACTGGGTTAAACAAAAAAATATCAGAATTTTTAGGTGAATAATGAAAAAAGTCGCATTTATTTTTCCGGGTCAAGGCTCTCAATCAATTGGCATGGGCTTGGATTTGTATGAAAATTTTGTTTCTGCAAAACAAGTTTTTGATACGGCAGATAAAGTTTTAGGTAAATCAATATCTAAAATATGTTTTGAAGGACCGGAAGAAGATTTAAAACAAACAATAAACACGCAACCTGCAATTTTAGCAACTTCAATTGCTGCATTGGAAGCTTTTAAATCTACATTGAATATTGAACCAACATTTACTGCGGGACATAGTTTAGGTGAATATGCAGGATATTATGCTTCAGGGGCAATTTCTCTTGAAGATGCGTTTAAACTTATCCAAAAACGTGCTGAATTAATGAGCGAGTCAAAAGGCGGTGCAATGTCAGCAGTTTTAAATTCTACGGAAGAAACTGTAAAAGAATGTTTATCGGCAGTTGAGGGTTATGTTGCAATTGCAAATTATAATTCTCCACAACAAATTGTTATTACTGGTGATGAAAATGCAGTTAAACAAGCAGGTGAAATGTTACTTGAAAAAGGTGCAAGACGAGTTGTTCCTCTTGCTGTTTCAGGTGCATTCCATTCTGAATATATGAAAAATGCAGGTGAAAAATTTGGCGAATTTGTGAAAGATTTTGATGTAAAAGAAACTCAAACTCCTGTTGTAACAAATGTAGACGCTGAATTTACGACATCTAACTTTAAAGAAAAAATGTCAAAACAAATTTATTCTTCTGTTCAATGGACGCAATCTATCCAAAAAATGGTAGAGAACGGCGTTGATACGTTTATAGAGTTTGGCAATGGTACTGTCCTTGCAGGATTGAATAAAAAAATTAATCCGTCAATAACAACTTATAACGTTAGTAACAAAGAAACTTTAGAAAAAACAATACAAGCATTAAGCGAGGTTTAAAATGAGTGAAAAATTAGCATTAGTAACAGGCGGTTCTCGTGGTATCGGTAGAGCATGTGCCCTAAAACTTGCACAAGCCGGATATGATGTAGTTATAAATTACGCAGGTAACGAAGAAGCTGCAAATAAAACCGTAGAAGAAATTAAAGCTTTGGGCGTAAATGCTGAGGCTTATAAATTTGATATTTCTAACAATGAAGAAGTTACAAAAACAATTGAAGAAATTATCGCAAAACACGGTAGAATGGATGTTCTTGTAAATAACGCAGGTATTACAAGAGATGGCTTGTTTATGCGTATGAGTAAAGAAAATTGGGACGCTGTAATTAATACAAACTTAACAGGTGCATATAATGTAACACAACCCGTTATAAAAGTTATGATGAAACAACGTTCAGGTGCAATTGTTAATATGGCAAGTATCGTAGGTGTTTACGGTAATGCAGGCCAAGCGAACTATGCTGCAGCAAAAGCTGGTTTAATCGGATTTACAAAATCTTTGGCAAAAGAATTAGCCTCAAGAAATATTAGAGTAAACGCAGTTGCTCCAGGGTTTATTCAAACTGATATGACTAAAGGTTTAGACAGTGAAAAAATCGCTGAACATATTCCATTAAAACGACTTGGTGAAGCTGATGATATTGCGGGTGCTGTAAAATTCTTAGCAGTAGATGCTGTATACGTTACAGGACAAGTGTTACAAGTAGATGGCGGTTTGACTATTTAACGAATATTAACAATAATTTGCAAAAAAAACTTTAGATAGTATAATAGTATTACAAATTAAGTAAGTTAGTTACAAAAATGAGGAAAAAACAATGAGTACATTAGAAAAAGTAAAAAAAGTAGTAGTAGATCAATTAAGTGTTGATGAAAGCTTAGTTACTCCAGAAGCAAGCTTCACAGGTGACTTAGGTGCTGATTCATTAGATACAGTTGAATTAGTTATGGCTTTTGAAGAAGAATTCGGTTGCGAAATTCCTGATGAAGAAGCTGAAAAAATTCAAACAGTTCAAGATGCAGTAAACTATATCGAAGCACATTCTTAATTGAATTATAAAGTTTTGAAATAAGAAATTGAGAGGATATATCACATAAAAGTCGATTATCCTCTTAATTTTTGAAAAAAGGAGATTTAATCATGGAAAAAAGAAGAGTTGTAATAACAGGTATTGGGGCTATTACACCTTATGGTATCGGGGTTGAAAAGTTTTGGAACGCAATCAAAAACGGTGAAAGCGGGATAACTTTTGTTGAACCTCCTAGAATTAATGCTGAAACTCAAACAACACATATTTTTGGGGTAGTTCCTGAATATGATGAAACTCAATATATGGACGTTAAAGAAACAAAACGTCTAGATAATTTCATTAAATTTGGACTTGTTGCAAGTGAAGAAGCAATCAAACAATCTGGATTAAATATGGAAGAAGAAGACCCTTATAGAGTTGGTTGTCTTGTTTCATCTGCTGCCGGTGGTCATAAAACAATTGAAGAAAGCCACGAAGTAATGTTGAAAAGAGGTTATACAAAATGTTCACCATTTACAGTTCCTGCAATGATTGTTAATATGGTTGCTGGTAAAATCGCTATCAATAATGGTTTTAAAGGTGTTAACAAGGCTATTGTTTCAGCTTGTGCATCTTCTACTCACTCAATCGGTGATGCGTTTAGAACAATTCAATATGGTGATGCTGATGTAGTTGTTACAGGCGGAACTGAGGCAACTATTTGTAATATGGGTGTTGGCGGTTTCTCTGCTGCAAGAACATTATCAAAACGTAACGACGAACCTACAAAAGCTTCAAGACCTTATGATATTGACCGTGATGGCTTTATTATGAGTGAAGGTAGTGGAGTTCTTGTTCTTGAAGAATTAGAACACGCTAAAAAACGTGGTGCAAAAATCTTGGCTGAAATAGTTGGTTATGGTCAAACTTGTGATGCTTATGACATTGTTGCTCCTGATCCAACAGGTGAAGCTGCTGCAAAAGCAATGGAATTTGCAGTAAAAGATGCCGGTATTTCACCTGATGACGTTGATTATATCAACACTCATGGTACAAGTACTCACGTTGGTGATATTGGTGAATCTTTGGCTATTGCGAAAGTATTCGGCGATTTAGATAAAAACAAACATTTAATGGTTAGTTCAACAAAAAGTATGCACGGACATTTGTTAGGTGCAGCAGGTGCTGTTGAAGCAATTGTTTGTATTAATGCTATTGCTGATGGTGTTGTTCCTCCAACAATTAACTTAGAAAACCAAGACCCAGAAGTTGCAAATTTGAATTACGTACCTAATAAAGCTGTAAAATCAGATATTAAA
>CAZKJV010000084.1:0-7088 GCA_964553175.1 uncultured Muribaculaceae bacterium
GAATTATATTTAGTATAGCTTCTTGTAAAATATTCAGCTATTGCAATTGAAAGAGCTGTAAGCGAAATGATTTGGAACATTTCTTTTAATTTTGTGAAATTGCATAACCAAAATACTGCAATAAATGTTAAAATCATTATTGTAAAGAACATTATGTAATAGTCTTTGTTATAAAAAGGATTAGTTTTTTTCTGTAAGTTTGGGTTAAATGCACCCTCTATTTTTCTTGGTCGGTTGTTATTTTCCATAATTTATACATAATCCTTTCTATAAAAGACTTGGTCATTTTTTTCAATTGCGATTATTTCAAAATTGTTATTCCATAAGATTTCTCCATTTAATTCAATATTATGGTATTTGTGGGTGTTTTCAATAAATTGAAAGGCATCAATATCCATTTTTAAAAGTCTTTTTACAATATTATCAAGTAAATTTGTGCTTCCCGCAATTGTTCCATTTTGGTCTGCTGCTTTTTTGCCATCGTAATAAATCGTTTTACCGCAGAAGTCCATTTCTTTTTTATCACTGTTTGTTATTGGCAAACAGTCTGAAATTAAGATGATTTTGTCTTTCGGTTTTGATTTTAGGATTAAATTTAGAGTATCGTTGCTAAAATGTACTCCGTCTGCGATAATTTCTGTGTATAAGTCATCGTTGATAAGTCCAGAAAGAGCAGTGGATTTATTTCTGTGGGTGATTGGACTCATAGCATTAAATAAATGTGTTACTCCGTCGCAAACGTCTAAATCTCCACTTGTGCAGTGTCCGGCTTGAACTTTTATATTTTTTTCTTTTAAATATTTGATTAATTCTGAATTTTTATCCAATTCAGGTGCAAGCGTAACGATTTTTATAAAATCATCTTCAATTTTTTTGAAATTTTCAACGGTTAAATCTAAAAATTGTTTTTCGTTGTGAATACCTTTTTTTTCTGGGTTTAGGAAAATCCCTTCAAGGTGTATTCCTAAAATTTTTGCACCTTTTTCACTTTGATTTTCAGATGCATTTTTAATAATTTTTATTTGTTTATTAATGTTTTCAATGCTATCTGTCGCAAGGGTTGGGAAAAATCCGCCAATACCGTGGAATAAAAGCTTTTCCGCTAAAAATAAAACATCATCTTCAGTGCAGTTTAAAAAATCAACGCCATAAGCCCCGTGAAAATGTTGTTCTATGATTAATTTACTTTTTTGTGTCTTTTCAATAAACATTAGCCGAAAACCTTTTTAGCTTCTTCTCTGTCGTCAAAGTGTATTGTTTTGTCTTTTAATATTTGATAATCTTCATGACCTTTTCCGGCAATGATTATAACATCGTTTTCTTTGCAGATTGTTTTTAAAAGTTTAATTGCTTTTCCTCTGTCGCTTTCAACCGTGATTTTGTCTGAATTTACAGAGCCAAATCCTGTCATAATGTCGGAAATTATTTGGTCTGGCGATTCACTTCTTGGGTTGTCACTTGTTACGATAACTTTATCTGCATATTTTTCTGCGATTGCCCCCATTTTTGGACGTTTTGTTGCATCTCTGTCGCCACCGCAACCGAATAAACAAATTAAATCTCCGCCGGTCGGTATGATTTCTCGTCCAGCTTTTAAAACGTTTTCCAATCCGTCCGGAGTGTGTGCGTAATCTACAATAACGATAGGTTTTTTGTGTACTACTTCAAATCTACCCGCAACTCCTTTAATGTCTTCCAACGATTTTATTGAAGTTTCAATGTCAAAACCTTGAGTGTATGCGGTTGTTAATGCTCCAAGAACATTATAAACGCTGAACATTCCGTTCATGTGAAGTTTTACATTGAATGTTTTATCTTTAAATTTTAGGTTAAATCTTGCCCCATCTGTTGTAAATTCAATATTTTCAGCAACAAAATCTGCAGGATTTTTTATGCCATAAGTAAGAATTTTTACATTTTTTGGAATGATTTCAATAAATCTTTCTGCATATTTGTCATCTTTGTTTATTACTGCAAATCCGTTGTCCGGTAAGTTTTTGAATAGAATTGCTTTTGCTTCAAAATAATTGTCCATTGTGATGTGATAATCTAAATGGTCTTGAGTTAAATTAGTTAAAACAGCCCCTTTGAAACGGCAATTACCGACTCTTCTTTGCTCAAGTGCGTGAGAGCTTACTTCCATTGCAACATTGTCTATATGGTTTTCAAATTTTATTTGATGAAGTAATCTTTGTAATTCAGGAGCTTGCGGAGTTGTGTGTTTTGCCTCTCTGTAAAAATCTTTTGAATTTAGTTTATAACCTAAAGTTCCAATTAAAGCACAACGTTTTTCGTGATATTCAAAAATTCTTTGAATTAAATGTGTAATTGTAGTTTTTCCGTTTGTGCCTGTAATACCGATTAAATTAATATCTTTTGACGGAGATTGATAAAATGCATCAGCTAAATCTGCGATTTGATGGCGAGTAGATTTTACAACAATTTGCGGTAATTCTGAGTCAACTTCGTGTTCTACAAAGAGTGCTACTGCCCCATTTTGTTCTGCAGATTTTATGAAATTATGACCGTCAGTGTTTTCACCAACAAGACAAATGAAAATATTTCCGGCGTCAGTTGTTTTGGAATTGTATGAAAGTCCTGTAATTTCTACGTTTTGGTAGTTTATTTTTTCACATTCTATATTTTCTATTAACTTATCTAATTCCATCGGTTATTCAACTCCTTTGATTATATCTGTTTCGCTTACGTTTTTATCTGGTTTTAAATTCATAATTCTTGCGACTTGAGAAGAAACTTCTTTGAAAATAGGTGCCGCAATTGTACTACCCCAAACGTTTCCACCTTGAGCTGAGTCAACCATAATGTAAATTAATACTTGTGGGTCTGATGATGGTAAATATCCTACGATTGAGGTGTAGTACTTGCTTGTGTAACCGCTACCGTCTTCTTTTGGCTTTTTAGATGTTCCTGTTTTTGCGGCAACATTGAATTTTTCCATTTTTATTTTTGATTTACTTTGGTTAATACTGTTTGTTAAAATTTTAGTAACAGCTTTTGCTGTTTCAGGTTTTAAAACTTGAACGGAAGTAACTTTATTTGCAGCTTCTTCAGGAGAATATTTGATGATATGCGGAGTTACCCTAACTCCATTATTTGCAAGAGCTGAAACTGCGGCAATCATTTGTATTGCGGTTACAGATGCACCGTAGCCGTAACCCATTGATGCGTGGTCTGAGGTATCCCATTTATTTGCCTGTTTCATAATCCCACGGGATTCCCCAGGTAGGTCAATACCTGTGATTGTACCAATTCCGAATTTTTTCAATATGTCGTAAAATTCTTTTGAAGTCATTGTTTGAGCAACTCTAACTGAACCAACGTTACTAGAGTGTTCAAATAGGTATTCCAATGAAATCATTCCAGGGTTTGGGTGTTTTTTGTAATCGTAGTTTTCAATATCCCACCAACCGACTTTTATCTTACCTGTGTCGTTAATTCTGGAATGTGCGTTGATTTTGCCTAATTCCATAGCTGAAGCAACAGTTAAAACTTTGAAAGTTGAACCAGGTGGAAATACGTCTGTAAGTGTCCAGTTTTTTATTTGATTGTAAGTTGCTTTTTTAAAGTTATTCGGGTCGTAATAAGGGTAAACTGCGTATGCTAAAATTTCACCGTTTTTCGGATTAACGACAATAACTGTTCCTCTTAAAGCTTTTGTTTTGTAAATTACTTTGTATAATTCTTGCTCGCAAACGTGCTGAATTGCCGTATCAATCGTCAATGTAACGTCTTTACCTTTTACCGGACGTGTCGTTGCAAGCGGATCTGTGTTGAAATCGTAAATGATATCGCCTTTTGGTGTTTTTTCAAGTGATACATTGTTTTCAACAAGTTCAAGTTTGTTTTTTGCTGTTAATTCAACCCCTGCTGCAATATCCGCATCAAAATTGTAATACCCTAAAACGTGTGCTGCCATTGCACCTTGAGGGTAAACACGAATACTCTTTTTATCCATAGGGATTTCTCTCAAATGAAGTTTTGCGATTTCATCTCTTGTAGTTCTATCAACATTTTTCTTTAGAGAAATCATTATGTCTTTTCTTCGTAATTTTTGGACAAGTGTTGATTTTGGCATTTTTAAAATAGGAGCAAGCATATTTGCCAATTCTTCAGGTGTATGTTCATAGTCCGGAGTTCTTGCGTAAACATCAAACAAAACTTTGTCAGATGCAAGTTTTATGCCGTTTCTGTCGTAAATATCACCACGCAAAACAAAACTTTGAGCAAGTCTTTGTTTTTTTGCTTTTATTCTAAGTTTTTTTATGTCGATAACTTGGATAAAAAATAAATGCACAATTAAACCTATTGCAAATATCGCAAAAGCAATTTGCCAGCAACCAAGTCTTTTGTCAAAATCTTTAATTTTTTCTTCTTTTTCTAACTTTGAGTGTGCCACTTTTATCCCCTATAAATATTCTATCATAAGGATACTATACTGCACTATTTTTTAAGAAATTTTTACTAATTAATAACCGATTGCCCAAGTGAAAACTTTTCGGCTGTCTAAACTTTTTTTAGCAACATCGGTAGAGTTTACTTCTGTGACCTCTATAACTTGTTTTGCTTTTGTTAACAAGTTGTTTTTTTGTACAGATTTATCAACATTATTAAAAGATTTTAATTTGTCTAATTGGTTTTCAAGTTCAGCATTTTCATCGTTGAAAACAGTAGTTTCTCTGCTTATATCATTCAATTTCATTTCAGTTGCAGTAGCAAAATAGTAACTTATTGTTGTTATTGCAATAAATATACCTAATAATATGCACAAAGTGAAATTTAATTTTCTGATTGCCATTTGTTTTTCGTTGTCCTCTGGTTCAAAAACACCTTCGATTACCGTGTCTTGAGGAAGTTCAAACTCGTAGCTTTCAAGTTCATTAAATTCGTTATATGTCAAATGTAGCAATTCTTGTTGCAACTTTTTATGTCCTACCCGAGATTTTTAATACACATACCCACAATATCATTATTTTTTAATGAACTTTGCAACTCTAAGTTTTGCACTTCGAGAAGGTGGGTTTTCTTTGATTTCTTGTTCACTTGCGACGATTGGTTTTTTAGTTATCAATTCAAGTTTTGGAGGTTCACATGTGCATATCAGTTGCTCTCTGGGGCAATGACATTTTGCTGAATGATACTTGAATTGTTCTTTTACAATTCTGTCTTCAAGTGAATGAAAACTTATGACACTTATTATAGCACCATAATCCAATAAATCCAACACATCATTCAATGTATTTTTAATATTTTTTAATTCATTGTTAACTTCAATTCTAATAGCCTGAAAAACCTTTGTAGCAGGGTGAATACGGCTTTTTACAGGAGGAACTGCCTGTTTTATAATTTCAGCAAGTTCAACGGTCGTTTTTATTGATTTTACATGCCTTTGGGTGATTATTGCTTTTGCAATCCTTTTTGAAAAATGTTCTTCTCCGTATTCGCTAAAGATTTGTACCAAATCCGCTTCAGAATAGGAATTCACGACGTCGTATGCACTGAAATCTGCATCTTTATTAAATCTCATGTCTAAAGGTGCTTCTTTTGAAAACGAAAAACCTCGCTCCTGTTTTGTTAATTGGTGGTACGAAGCCCCTAAATCAAAAAGAATTCCGCCTGTTATCTTGTTAATTTTTAAATCTTGTAAAATTTTCTTAACATTTGTATAAGAATTTTTTACAATTGTTAAGTTTTTGTAATCTTTTAGCCTTTCTTTTGAGTAATTTATAGCATCATCGTCTATATCAAAAGAAATTAATCTTCCGTTTGGTTGTATTTTTTGCAAAATTAATTCACTATGTCCGCCACCACCGAGTGTTGCGTCCACGTAAACAAGTCCGTCTGTGCAATTTAGGGCATCTACGGCTTCATTTTTCATAACGGTATAATGTTTAAATTCCATAAAAGAATTTTAACATAAATAATTTAATGTGAGTTTACTAATTCATCTAAAATACTTGGAATAATTACGCAAGCTGCGTAGACGACAAAAGCAAAAGAAACAACAGTAAGTGAAAACATAGGCAGGCTCCGAGAAGTTAAAGGTACATTAAATCTATTCCACAACCGTCTATTTTTTAAACCTATTTTTTGCCGTATAATGTTCATATTATGAGTAATAAATTTGAAGTAATGTTTAAAAATTTATGTTGTTCAAGATGCAAATCTGACTTTGATGAAAATTCGATTAAAATTTTGCGTCAAGAAGATGGCATTCTTGTTGTAAATTTACATTGTAACGTGTGTAACAAGGATTTTGGGGTTTCTTTTATTGGTACAAAAAATCTTAATGCAGAATTTTTTGACCGTGAAAAAACTCCGTTACGTATGATTGATGATTTACCGCCGATTACAAAAGATGATGTTTTAAACGCTCATAAGTTTATTAAAGATTTAGACGAACATTGGACAAAATATTTACCTGAATAATTATTCAACATCTTTCATTAAACGAATTGTTTCTTCAAGTTCGTTTAAAAGGTAACCAAGTTGTTCATTTATGTATGCTGGATTATACATGTAACCGTCGGATTGGTATGGCAAATATGCACTATAAACAAGTGCTTCGTTTCTGATTGAAACGATTGCTTTTGCTCTGTTGCTTACTGAAATAATTGCATTGTATGCCGGATAATATTTTTCAGGTTGATTTTCGTATTTTTTTCTTAAAACTTCAGCGTTATCAAACAGGTAATTTGTTCTTGCCGCAAAAAGTTGTTCTGATTCATTTTTTTTGATAGCAAGAATTACATTTTCAACAATTGGAATAAGTTCGTTGATGTCGTTTGTAAATTCTGATAGTTTTTCTTTTTTTATAATTACGTTCACGTAGGTTGGATTATCTCTTGGTACAGGTTTAAAGCCTTTAGATGTGTTGTAAGCATCAATTGCGTTATATTGTGGACGTGCAACTTTTGGTATGAATTTTTGAAAACGCTCTGTAACATCAGGTAAAGTTCCTTTGTAGCCTGAAACTTCTTCTCCTGTTGCAGGGTCATAGGCACATAATCCGTAATTTGTGCTTAAAATTAATATGAAAACAGTTAGTAATATTCTTTTCATAATAAAAT
>CAZKJV010000085.1:0-6796 GCA_964553175.1 uncultured Muribaculaceae bacterium
GCATGCTAAAATGAACACAGAGGGATATAATTATGTTTGATTTTTTTAAAAAAGCGGAAGTTGAAAACAAAGCAGAAAAACTAAATAAGATTTACGAACAATTAAAAGCGTATACTCACTATGACGAATTAAAAGAGGAACGCAAAGAACAATTGCGTAATATAGTAAGAAAATACGGATATTTAAACTACCCTCACCTAAAAGTATTGGAAGAACTTTCTGCCGCTGAAACTCTTTGTGCTTTAGAAATCAAATGGGAAAATAACGGCGTTTTTAAAGACGGAAAATTTGATTTTAAAAATAATGAAATTAGTCCATTAGCTCGTAACCACGTATCTAACGGAGATTGGCTAAAAAAAGAAGGACATGACATCAAATTAATTAACCTTGCAGGACTTGGAAACGGTAATTATTCAGAAACTCCAGGGAAATTTTTCGATTGGGTAAAACAAATATTAATTCTACCAACAGGGGATTTAAAAAGAAATATTTTTAATACAACAATTTACTTAATTCCGTTCCAAGAAAGAACTTTCGGCTGTGCATATTTACCAACCAGCAGTTCAGTAAGTAAAGAATTAAACGACAAAAACATTGAAGAAAACTTACATTTTGATGTGACTGAACAGGTAAAATTGTTCATTGAATTAGCACAACTTGCAGGACACCCTGTAATTTATGACGTATTACCACAAGCAGGAAGATTTGAAAAATTTGTTTTAACAAATCCATCAATCGCTCGTTGGTACGACATAAATTCTTTAATTGAACAAATTTCCCAAAAACTTGATGAAATTGCGGTGGATTTTGAAAAAGATTATCCAAAAGAAGACATTGAAATAACAAAAACTTTATATAAACAAACACTAAAAGGCGGTGCTGGAGATTTAAGCCCTAAATACAGAGAAATTTATGACAAATTTAACAAAGAATTAGAATTATTCAAAAAAGAAATTTCTGAAAAAGAATCTCACAAAGAAGAACAAGAAAAACTTGTAAAAAGAATAAAAGAAATTATAAACAAAACACTTGATGTAAAAGGAAACAAAAAACTTACAGAAGACGACATCAATAACAACGTTGTACTTGAACTTACAAATGCCGGTCTTTGGACAGTTCCGGGAGGGGCGTGGTGTTCTTCAAGCGTTCCAGTTTTTCAAAAAATGAATGACTGTGGAAGCTATCCAATTTACAAACATTACGACAAAAATGGCAACGACGTAACAAAATTCGCAAATCTTGACTGCCAAACACCGTATTATTTTGTTTATTTAGAAAATGGAAAATACAACAACAAAGTTATAGATGCATTTATAAACCATTTAGAAGAATTCCAAGAAAAATATGGATTTGACGGATTTAGAGTTGACCACGTTGACCATATTGTAGATGAAATTTCAACAACAAATGGCGTACCTATAAGTTATAGAGCACCGTCAAAAGTTCTTGGAAAATTAAACGAACATATGAAAAATAAAATTCCATACTTTGCAACACTGGCTGAATATATGTTATGGGATAAATTTTACAAAGAATATCACGAAGATATGCACTTTGACGTGCTTTGGGGTAATGATATAATTTCTCAATCGGACAAAACTCCGGAAAATATAATGAACGACAATCAAGAACTTACAAACTACAACGTAAGCTTAAAAGATAAAAATTATATGTCTATTTTAAAAACTTACAACAACCAAGACGGAGAATTTGAAGCTATAAACAGATATCCGGCTCAATTAGGAGAAAACGGAGCTATCTTTAAATGGTTTAAATACAAATTCTTATCAGGCGGTAAATTTGCAAATAGACCTGTTATGTATGTTGACGGCGACGAAACATTTACAACAAAAGAAATTGAAAAAACAGTCGGAAATGAAATTTCTATGCGTAGAAATAAAAATTATCACTTCTTTAACAGATTCGATTCAATCAACAGACTTGCAAAAAGTTTCGATGCAGTAACAGAGGGCGAAGCACAAATTATTACTCAAGAAGATGACGGATATGTTTGCTGGTTAATTTCAAAAGAAACAATTAAAACGGCTCTTTTAGTAGTTGCAAACTATCAAGCACCGACAGAATACTTCTCAAAAGAAAACGAAAACGGTGAATGCATTACTGAATTAAAATATGGACAAGATGTTTTAGACAAATCAATATCAATTCCGGGGGATTACAAAGCTGTTGCCGAATATTTATTCAACGGCGAAGATTTTGAAAGAACTGATTTTGCATCTCCAGAAACAGAATTAACTTTTGATAAACTATACCCAAGCCAATTCAAAATCTTTGAATTACAAAGATAATTAAGCATTAATCGGATTTGTAACTAAAGACAAGGTTGATGTTTTTGTACGTAAACTTTTTAATTTTAAAAGCCTATTTTCAACAAACGGAACATGAGAAGATTCCGGTTTATTTTCGATGAATTTTCTATAATAACGCATTGCATCAACAGAGCGTTTTAATTTGTCAAAACAAATCCCAATGCCTAACAAAGCTTTTGAATAAGTAGGTTTTACTTTTAAAATTTCATTAAAAACAGTACTTGCGTCTTTATATTCATCTAAACTCATTAATAATGCAGCTTTATGTTTGTAAGCTTTCAAGAAATCAGGTGCAACTTCAATAATTCTTTGATAAATCATTAATGCCATTTCTTGTTCACCAACAAGCTCATGAGCTAATGCTAATTGCACTTGAGCGTTCAAATTATCGGGATTTAATTGAATAGAACGAACCAAGCATTTTATCGCAGGGCAAGGAGTTCCATTCATCAAATGACAAATACCCAATTCATAAAAAATTGAAAAGTCATTATCTACAAACGATAAAGCTTTTTCTAAAGTTTCAATTGCTTTATCATAATTTTCAAGAGCCTTGTATGACAAAGCCAAACCATAATAAGCTTCTGAATTATCACGTTTATAAAAAATAGAACGCAAATATTTTGGAATTGCTTCCTTAAACATATTTGCAAGTCTTAAAGCGTCACCTTTTACGCACAACTTATATGATTCATCTGTGCTTAAAGCTGATTTAACGGTAATTTCAGAAAACACCTTATTATCAGGTTTATTATATAACTTTATTGTCAATTTGAATTCCCCTTTTCGTACTTTAATTTTATAGATTTTTCGTAAATAAAGTAACAACCAAAAGATGTATTTTGCATTAATCCATGGATTTATAAATGTTTATGTGATATAAATTTATTATGAGAAAAATGTTATGGATATGTGTGTTAATGCTATTTGTCCTGCCAACATATGCAGAAGAAATCAGCATTTCTCCAAAAGATTTAGAAAAACCAAAAATAACATTAAAAGAACCGATTAAAAAGATAAACGGTTCACTTTTGATTAATGATAAAGAAATTTTAGAGAACTTGTTTGAATATCAAGCAAAAAAAGACTGCGAAGACATTGAAAATCTTTGGAAAGGCACAGTTGAAAACAATCAAGTCATAGAATTTGCACTAAAAAAACTTGCAACTCCGGAAAGCCAACGAAGAATTCACTCCTCGTTAATGTCAAAAACACTTTCTGCAATTGTAAGTGGAGCATCTTTCACCCCGTCTTTTATGGGTGCAAACTCATATGTTCAAACAGGGACATTTGCTGCAGGTAGACTTGCTCAAACACTTTTAAACAGAAAAAACATGCCAACAGAAACCCCTCTTACTGATACTGAACTTATTGAACTTGCAGGACTGGTTGAAGAGTTACAAGACAAAATTATTGATGCTTATTACAATTACAAAAATTCTTTGACACTGCTAAAAGACACACGTGCAAGACTTTTGTTATACAACAAAAATTATTCACAAGCTCTAGACAAAGGGGACTTACTTGATACAACAATTTCTTCAACTATGTACGACAATATGGAATTACAAGAGTTTAAAGCTGAAGAAAATGCAAAAAAATATTATATTGAACTTCAAAGACTAGCAGGTAAAAAAGCCGTAGATAAATTGAGTTTATATCAATTTAATATAAACTCTGCACTGGTTAAAGGAGAGTTAAAATAATGAAAAAAGTAATTTTAACATTTCTTTTAATCTTTGCTACTTTGCCTGTATATTCAACAACTCTTGACGAACTTAAAGAGTCAAAAAGTCCTGCATACAGAGTCGGAACATCAGATGCCATAGAAAACGAATATAAATTTAAAGCGTCAATCAGTACACAAAATGTTAAAAACGATAAATCTGACCAATTCTCAACCGAGGGACTAACTTATGCTGATTTAAGCATAAAAAAAATTGCATCAGAAATTTCAAAGACAGTTGATATGGATTACACAGAAATGATGCAAGATTTATCACTTCTTTGGCAAGGTGCAGCAACGCAAAGCGACACAATTAAATATGCAATATATAAATTATCAAATCCAAACATTGATAAACCTGACGAAAAATCTGTTAAAAAAGTTTTAACTACAATTGCAAACATGTCAACGCTTGTCGGCGTAGGTTCGGCAAATCCATTACTTTCAACAGGTGCTTTTTTTACAGGTTCTGTTTTAAATATTATGGGACAAGATACAAAAGCAATGAATTATAAATATACAAAAGTAAATGATGCCGATATGATTATTTTGGTAAGAAAAATTGACGATTTACAACAAAAAATTGTAAACAGATATTTTGACTATCTAACAACAAGAGAAATTTATGACAGAACTACCAAAATGACAAAACAACGTTATAATAATTATAAACTCGCTCAAAATGGTAGCCGAGAAATGATTTTAATTTCAGATGCTTATTACAGAGATGCTCTTGATATGCAAATGAAAGCAAAAAATGATTTTTATTCAAAAAGAGCACAACTGGAACAACTGGTTGGCTCTGACATATTCAAACAATTTGAAAGTTCTTTAAATTCAAGATTAAAAACTAAATGAGGCTAAAATGGAAGATTTAACAGTATCTTATCAATATACAAAACAAGACATCGCAAATTTTGTGTTAGATTCTTATTCTTTTGAAAAAGTTAGATGTACACTTTTGTTGATATTTAATATTACAGCTTTTGTTATCGGTGTTGTATTTATTTGTCTTCACAATATTCCAATGGGTGTACTATTTATCGGTGTTTCGCTAATCGTATTTCCTATGTTGTTATACGCATCTTTCGTTACGGCAGAAAAGACTCTTAAACAAATTACAAATGTTGTTTGCACTCTAAAAGATGACGGACTTAGTTTTATGACAAACATGGGCGAAAATATTATCCCTTACAAAGATATATGCGACATCAAATTAACAGAAGAATTAATATTTATTTATGTTGGAAAAACTAGCACACTAATGGTCCCAAAAAGAGCTTTTAAAACCTTAGAAAAAGCCTTAGATTTTGCATCTGCACTAATTAGCAGAGTAAACAATGAAAAAATTAAATAACATTTAATAATTGACGATTTCTTTCTTTTAAAACATCTTTTGCAGGGCGAATTTCAATTATATCCCATGGTAAATCTTCATCTAAAGAATAATCACGAAGAGCAAAATCATCAGGATTAAATCTTCCTTTTGCGGATTTTTTAAACGCACCTAATTTATAACCGTTTTTATAAACATCAATTAAGAATTCGGCAAAAGAGCCGTCACCTCTTGATAAAACTGTTTGCCAATAATCCCATTTTATACTTGAAAAACCAGCTTTAATACCAAGCTTATGAAATTCTTTTTTCAAGAAATTTTGACGTTTTTCTAATTCGTTTGTAGAAAGTCTTCCACACCATTGCAACGGCGTATTTGGTTTTGGAATAAATGATGAAAAAGCAAAGGAAATATCAAAGCCTTTATTCGCTTGTTTTAAACGTTTTGCAAGGTCAACAATTGCCTCTAAGTCTTCTTGCATTTCTGTCGGAATTCCAATCATAGCATAAATTTTAACGCCTTTTAGTCCATTTTTACGAATTCTTTCAACCGTATCAAAAATTTGTTCTTCGGTAATATTTTTATTTATAACTTTTCTCAAGCGTTCACTACCAGCCTCAATTGCCACGGTAACATGTTTTTGATGACCTGCAACAAGAGTTTTTAAAACAATATCATCACAACCATCAACCCTCAAAGAAGAAATACTCATCTCAATTTCAGGATTTTGTTGAATTTTATCGTAAATATATTCACAAATTTGTTTAAATTTAGGGTGAATAGAAACTTGAGCACCTAATAAAGCAATTTTATTAGTATGTTTTAGACCCAAATCAATTGTTTTAATAATGTTTTCATAAGGAGCAAAACGTACAGGCAAATTCAAATATGATGCCAAACAAAACGCACAACAATTTGCACACCCTCTTGAGATTTCTAAAATAAACATATTTGAAAAGAATGCCTCATCTGACAAAATCGGAGTATAAACGCATTCATCAATTTTAGCACAGTTTTTAACAACTTTTTTTTGATTTAAAGACGGAACATAAACCCCATCAATCAACGATATTTTCTTTAAAATTTCTAATTTTGGCGAACCTTTCATCTCGGCCAAAACATCAGTAACGGCAATATTAACATTTTCACCATCACCAACAACGACAAAATCAAAAAAATCTTTATATGGCATTGGATTTGCGGTTAAAACAGGTCCTCCGCCAAAGATTAATGGCATATCTTCACCACGCTCAGAGGCTAAAAGCGGAATTCTATATTTTTCCAAAATCTGAAAAATATAAATAAAATCCAAATCAAACGAAAAAGAAAAACACATAGCATCAACGTTTTCAGGTTTTATATGAGTTTTAGTTGTATCAGCATAAATCCTTTCAACGTTAATAT
>CAZKJV010000086.1:0-6783 GCA_964553175.1 uncultured Muribaculaceae bacterium
ATTAAAAGAAAAAACACAAATATTTTTACAAATTTTTTTCTCAGAAAAATATTCTTTTGAGCTGTAATTTGTGATAATAACAAAAATTTTAATCACAATTCGTTAATTCTTTGTAATGACTGGTTTTTATCTCACAAGCCTTACATTCTATCATTACGAGCGATTTTCTACCTTATCGAAAATTAGCCTCTGTTTAGACTACCGATTTGCCATGCTGTTATTGGATTTTAGGCAATTTTTTTTGAATAAATGTTTTTATATATTTATAGGAAAGGTACAGTAGTGAAATTAACAAATTTTTCTAACCCACAAATTGGGTTTAAAGCCGCACAGGTTAATATTGTGGCTATGTCTGACAATCACGGTAATGTTCATAATTTGCCAAAATTAGTTGGTACAATTGAACAAAACAAAGGTGATATTTTTAAGAAAGCTGATGAAAAAAGTACTTTAAACATGTTCGCTATTGCAGGTGATTTTTTCATGAACCCTAAGAAAAAAGGTTACATGACTACTCCTGAGCTTTCAAATGGTGATATTCAAGCTAATTTTTTAAATAAAGTAGTAAACACTGTTAAAAATATTGTAAAAAACAATTTTGATACAGTGTATGCTCCGGGTAACCATTGTTATGATGGTGGAGATGAGTTCTTATATGGCAAATTGAAAGATGAACCTGTAAAAACTCTTGTTACAAACGTTGATTTAGAAAAATCTCCATTAGTTTCCGGTTTAATGAAAGATCACCCTGATATTGTGTCTTCAAAAATTTATGAAGTTCAAGATGATAAAAATCCTGATTTAAAACACGATGTTTTATTCATGGGTGTTACTATTCCAAGTTTAAAAGGAAAATTAACTAAAACTGAACTTTACGATAACAACAACAAAAAAGATACTCAAATTACTGAAAATGATTTGCAAAAAACATTTGAAGTTTTGAATAAACAAGTTCAAACTTTCAAAGAAAAACACCCAAAAGGTGCAGTAGTATTGCTTTCTCACATGGGTGCACCTATTTCAAAAATGATTGAAAAAAATGTTCCTAACATCAATGTTATTTTGAATGGTCACGACCACACAAGAGATAACGCAAATGACGGTAAAACAATGATAAATTCATTGGGTAAAGATAATGAAATTATTAAATCCGTAAACTTCAAATTCAACGATGACGGGGATTTAGAAGATGTTGGATTTAACATGTTCGTAACCGAAGATTACGCTGAAAACAATGACGTTAAAGCATTTTTAGACAAAAATTTTGAAAAAGATGTAAAACCTTTAGTAAAAATGAAAGGTGCATCAGAGTTAGAATATTCAGACAAAATCAGATATGCAAATACTGAATTAACAAACTTCTTAACTTCATCAGTTATGGAAGAAGCTCAAAAAGAAATTCCTGATTTATCTTCTGTTGCATTACAATCTTCTTATGTAAGAGGCGGAATAAAAGAAGGTTCTACAAACTTAAACTTATTAAAAATATTTGATGGTATTGATGTTGAATCTCAAAACTTGAATGTAGGTTCTGTAAAAGGTTCTGATATGGTGGAAATTATTTCTAAAAATATCAAATCAAACCTTGAAGCTCCAACAAGAAACACATTAATTCAATGGTCAGATTTCCAAGTTAATAGAAGTTTAATCGAAAATATTCAAAATGGTAAAAGTGATAAAACTTATGTTGATGCTGTAAAATGTAGAAATCAAAAAACAGGCGAATTTGAAGCGATTGATTTAAACAAAGATTACAAAATTCTTTTATCAAACAAAATGTTATCTAAAAAAGATTTTGCTAACGTAAGAGAAAATTTCACATCAATCGGTAAAAACTATGATGATTTTTTCAGAGCAAATATCATCGGCAAAAACTACGAAGTTGATGTAAATGAAAAAGTAAAAGAACAAAGAGTTTTATAATTTTTAATTTATTATAAAATTTATGCTCTTGGGTGTGCTTGTTCAAAGACATCTTGCAAGTGTTTTGTTGAAACGTGTGTATAAATTTGAGTGTTTGAAATGCTGGCATGACCTAGTAATTCTTGAACAATTCTCAAATCTGCACCGTTTTCAATCAATCTTGTTGCAAAACTATGTCTAAACATGTGCGGTGTAACGTGTTTCGGCAATTCTATATTTTCAACGACATCATTTATAACATTTCTGATTGTTTTATTTTGAAGTCTATATCCTGTTTTGTTAATGAATACAGGAGATTTGTCTGTGGTTACGCCAATATTGTAACCTTTTGCGATTAGCGGTCTTGCAGTGTCAATGTATCTTTGCAAATAATTTTTTGCTCTATCTGAAACAAGAACAATTCTTTCTTTCGCACCTTTACCAAAAACGGTTATTTCATTGTTTTCAAGGTTTAAATCTCCAAAATTAAGTCCGCTAAGTTCAGAAACACGCATACCTGTTGCCCATAAAAGTTCTAAAATTGCACGATTTCTGTATCCTGCGGGCGTTTCTATTTTTATTCCTGATAAAATTTTTTCTATTTCTTCAGTTGTTAAAAATTTTGGTAAAGATTTCGGGCGTTTTGGTGCAGAAAGATTTGTTGCAGGATTTATATCAACGAGTCTTTCTCTGAATAAATATTTATAAAATGTGCGAATTGAGGCAATTTTTCGTGCTAAAGTTGTTTTTTTATATTCAAATTTTTGTATAAAATAAATATATTCTTTTATTTTTTGAAAATTAACAGTTAAGCAAGAGTCGTTTTCAAGCCATAATAAATAGCTCATAACATCTGAATAATATGCTTTTGCGGTATGTTTCGAAAAGTTTTTTTCAATTAAAAGATATGTTTTAAAATCTTCTAAATAATTTTTTGACTCTTTGTTTAACCCCATAATTATTCCTACTTACGCACGATTTTTTTTTATTAGTCGTATTATACAATATTTTTGAATAAATTATAAATAATTTACAAAATAGAGGATAAAAAATGAGATTAAGTAAAAAAATACTTATTACGGCAACGGTTGCAAGTATAATATCTGTGGGCATTCCAACAGAGGCAAAACCGGTTAATAAAACTCCGAAAACTTTGATTACAGCAAAAATTTCAATGAATTATCAACGTATTGATAAACTTATTGAATACGACAAATTTGCGGAAGCTGACAGAATTTTAAGTGGAATGATTGCCAAAAATCCTAATGATATAACTGCTCGTTCATTGTATGTCGTTTCATTAGCAAAACAAAATAAATTAGATGTTGCCCAATCTCAACTTAATGCTCTTTTGCCAAAATATCCTAAAAATGCAAATTTACACTATGCACAAGGTATTGTTAATATAAAAAGACAAGCCTCTTCTGATATGGATTACAGAAATAATTCCGAAAATTTAATCAAAAATGCTATAAAGGAATTTGATACAGCTATAAAACTTAATTCAAAATATTATCCTGCATATAACGCTCTTGGTGTAATTGCTTTAAATACGGGAAATATTTCAAAAGCTAGAGAATTTTTTAATACAGCACTAGAAATTGAATCAAATTATGCAACTGCAATTGATAATTTAGGCTCTGTTGATTATTTAATGGGAAATTATGATTTAGCACAAAAGAAATTTATTAAAGCAATTTCAATAAATCCAAATAGTTCAACTGGATATTTCCATTTAGCACAAGTTTATGACAAAAAATCAATGTATTCAAAAGGTTTGGACGCATTAGACCATTCTTTACGCATAAAACCAAATTCATCAGTAGCTTACAATTTACGTGGCGAAATATTGAAAAAACAAGGAAATGAAACTGCTGCGATTGAATCATTTAAAAAAGCCATTTCAATTAGACCTGAAAATTTCAAACCATATATGAATATGGCAATGATTTATGAAAAACGATTTGACAACGAACTTGCAATTTCAAGTTTAAAATCAGCACTTGCGGTTAATCCGTCACTAAATCAGGCAAAATTATATATCGGTGATTTGGCACTGTTAAAAGGTGATAATAACGAAGCTTTAAAATATTATTCTTCGTTGGTAGGTGTTGAAGGTTATAATGCCGACGCTTTAAGAGGCATGGCGAATGCTTATTTTGCTCAAGCAAAAATTTCAGCAGGACAAAATTTGATAGGTCGTGATAAAGATTTAGAAACGGCATATTCAAATATTGAAAAAGCATTAAAAGCAAATCCTAATGATATGCAATTATATCTTGCAAAACTAAAACTTGCAAAATTAACAAATAAACCAAAAGACACAGAAGAAGCGTTAAATAAAATAATTGACGCACCGATAAAAGGTTTAAATGATTTATTAGCAAAAGGTGATGCTTATTTTGCAATGAATCGTTATCAAGAAGCAAAAGATTCGTTTGAAAATGCGGTTATATTTGCTCAATCTCCGGAAGATTATTTATTTGTAGCGGAAATTTTGACGTATGATAAATTTTACCCAAGTGCAAAAAACATCTTGAGAAAAGTTTTAATCAATGACCCGTCAAACGAAGAAGCATTGCATAATTTAAACTATATTATGACAATGGAAAAACAATCCGAAAATTTATATAAAGATGCAAAATTCTTTAATAAAAAAGATAAAAATAAGGTTTTCGCAAGAGAATACGCATTGAAATCCTTGGAATTTAACCCAACAAATTACGAGGCAGCAAAATTAAGTGCAAAATTATGCGAAAAACAAAAACATTATGAAGATGCAATAAGTGCTTATAAAATTGTCGCAGGACTTGAACAAAAGCCAAGAAAAGTCGCAAGATTAAACAAAAAAATCAAAAGACTTGAAAAGAAAGTTGCAAGATACGATAAAAAATACATGAAAACGGAAGATAAAAAGTTTAAAAAATGTCAAAACAAATTAACGCCAAATTTATAATAAGTGCTGAAAAATTAAGCCAATGCCCTAATTTTACATTACCTGAATTTCCTTTGTTAGGACGTTCAAACGTTGGTAAATCATCATTTATTAATTGCTTAAGTAATAACAAAAAACTTGCAAAAACTTCAAATACCCCAGGGAAAACAAGGTTAATAAACTTTTTTAACTTTTCTGAAAAATTTATGATTGCCGATTTACCAGGATATGGTTATGCAAAAGTTTCTAAAGAGGCTCAAGCGAAATGGCAACGATATCTTGAAGAATATTTGTTAAAACGTGAACAAATTTGTTCACTTGTTCAACTCGTAGACGGACGTCATGATTTGCAAAAAAATGATTTGCAAATGCGTGAATGGGTTGAAGCATACAATTTACCAATATTTACGGTAATTACAAAAATGGATTATGTTCCAAAAAATAAAGTTTTGAATGTAATTACAAACGTTAAAAAACAGTTTGGCGGTGTTGTTCTACCTTTTAGTGCAATCGATAGAAAATATTGTGATGATATTTTTGCACATGTTTTGGATTTGTCAAAAGAGTTCAAAAATCCGATAGACTATGACTGTGTAGACGAAATAACCGAGTAGAGCAATTTGTTTTTTTGATATTAGAATTAAAATGATACTATGAAAAATTTAGATTGGTATCGTTCGTTAAAATTGCCCGAATATTTGCCTCCGGATTGGTTGTTTGCACCTGTTTGGATTATTTTATATTTGATGATTTTTTCTGCGTTTTGGATTGTTTTGAGAGCCAAAAGTCCTGTTAAAAAATCGTTAGCGTTTATTTTCTTTGCAATGCAATTATTTTTGAATTTTATTTGGTCAACGATATTTTTTACAATGCAAGATATTCAATGTGCTTTGATAATCGTTATTGTAATGTGGTTGTTTATTCTTTTGACAATATTTGAATTTCATAAAATAAGTAAACTTTCAGCGTATTTGCTTGTGCCGTATTTTTTATGGACAAGCTATGCACTTTATTTGAACTTGAGAATTTATATTTTGAACTCATAAAATACTCTAAATTGCTGAAATATTCCGTTTTATAGTTCTTTTAAAACAGTCTATATGCTATGATACAAGCTGTAAAGGATTATTTTATGAAGAAGATTTTATACACATTTTTAATTTTAGCGATAGGAACATTTGTACTTGCAGAACCGCCTGTGGACTTGGTGCAAGAACAAACTGCACAACCACAAACAGAAATTCAACAACAGACTCCAGAACCTGAATATACAAGAGTCATAAAAAAAGATACGATTTATTATTATGATAAATATGGAAGAATGATTGCACATGATAAAACGATTAAAAATCAAACATTTTTCTATGATAAAACAGGTCAATTGGTCGGAAGAAGTATAAAACGTGACGAAAAGACGTATTATTATAGTAGAATAAATAAATTTTTAGGCTATTGCGATGAAAATGGTTGCGTGGATAAAGAATTTATTTCAACGGGAAAAATTCCGCCACTACCTGAAATTAAACATTTTGTACCTGTTTACGATAATAATATTATGAATCCGCCACCAAAAACAACATCTGAAGAAGAGGAAGAATAAGAAGAATAATAACAAGAATAAAAATATTTTATTTTTGTTACAAGATAGTTGACATAGGAATTTTTTTTAGGTATATTAATCTTACAAACGCATGAGATGTGGGCGTTTAGCTCAGTTGGTAGAGCGCTTCCCTTACAAGGAAGATGTCGGGAGTTCGAGCCTCTCAACGCCCACCATTTTTAGAAAAAGAGCCTATAATGGCTCTTTTTTTGTTGAGAGACATCTCACTCCCGACGGAGTTCTCTTCTCATTCAAAACTTGACATTTAGTCAACTTTTGAACAAGATCTCTTCTCAACGCCCACCATTTTTAGAAAAAGAGCCTATAATGGCTCTTTTTTTGTTGA
>CAZKJV010000087.1:0-6763 GCA_964553175.1 uncultured Muribaculaceae bacterium
ATTATAAATATTCAATATTTTTCATTTATTCTAAATTCAGCAATAACTAACAGAGAGTTAATAGCAAAATCTCCAAAAACTCTTTATATCTCTGAAAATTATCCAAAATTAGTACATAAATTTGAAACCTCGCCTGTTAAATTAGCAGAATACGGAATTGAAGTTGTTTACACAAAAGAAAAGCAATAAAAATGTTTAAAACAAAAAGAAAAGAGCCTCGAATGAGACTCGATTAAGAATAGCTGGAAGTATGAAAAAGATTTAATTATATTAAACCCTTTCCTTATATATTTTACAATTGGTCACGTGGCTATATTTTTTTAGAAAATAATAATACCAATCAAAGCAAAAATAATCAAAGCAATATTAAAATGCAAAAATGTCGGTATGCAAGTGTCCCAAATGTGATTATGTTGACCGTCAGCATTTAAACCTGCAGTAGGTCCAAGCGTTGTGTCAGAAGCAGGAGAACCCGCATCACCTAAAGCTGCTGCAGCAGATAAAATAACAATTGTTTCCGCAGGATTAAAGTTTAAACTTATACAAACAGGAACAAAAATAACCGCTAAAATAGGAATTGTACCAAAAGAAGTACCGATACCAATTGTAATAAATAAACCAACAAGAAGCATCAATAAACCTGCAATTATTTTACTATCAGGTAATATCGCCATTACAGAACTTACAAGAGTTTCAATACCGCCTGTCGATTTCAATACAGCCGCAAATCCTGCTGCAACAAGCATTACAAATGCAATATAACCCATTAAACCAACACCCTCGTCAATAAGTTTATCCATTTTGTGGTGTTTTATTGTTCCAGAACCAAAAATAATACCTAAACCAATCAAAGCCCCCAACGGTAATGATTTTGTAAGTATTTGAACAGTCAAAGTAGCAACCGCCGCAAATAATGTAATATAATGGTCTTTTGTTAGTTTTAACTCTTGTTGCTCATCGTCTTCTGAAATTTCAATATCATTATATTCTCTTGGCTTTCTATAACATACAAAAACCGCCAAAAGTAAAGCGACAAACATTCCAAGACCTAAAATCCAGTTATATTTCCAAATATCATTTTTTGAAATTTCCATTCCGTTTTGAATAATATTATCGGCAATTAACCCTTGAAATATCAACCCAAACCCTGCAGGAATAACAATATACGGCATTTTTAGCCCAAACGCAAGACAACATGCAACAGCACGTCTGTCAATCTTTAAAACATTCATTATGTGTAATAATGGTGGAATTAAAATAGGTATAAACGCAATATGTACAGGAATTAAGTTTTGCGAAAGCATTGCAATTACAGTCAAAATAGCAAAAAGAATTAACGAATTATTCTTAATTACTTTTGAAATCTTTTTTGCAAGAATTGTTGCAAGACCTGTTTGAGTCATTGCTGCGGCAAACGCACCCAACAAAATATAGCTCAATGCAGTTTCTGAATTATCACCCATGCCGGAAATAAACGTATCCATAACTTGAGTAATATTTATTTTTGCAAAAACACCTGCAGTAATTGCCGAAATCATTATGGATAAAAGTACATTAACCTTGCATAAACAAAGAATGCAAAGTAAAACAATTGAAACAATTACAGGATTTAAAAAAAATGTGCTATCCATAAATCAAGGATAGCACAAACATGTATTTTTTAATATTTAGAGTTTATTTCCCTGGTGCAAGCTCATAAGGGCTATTTGGTTTAAATTTATTTTTATAAACCTCAACATTTGCTTGGAAAACTTCAGGTAATTTTTCATTTTTTGATAATAACGCTTTACGTCTTAACATTCCAAGGTATACCGTTTCAAAATGTTTTGATTGAACATAAGCCCCAATTGATTCAGGTTTTATTGCACCACCTTCAACCTCTAAAATTTCCATTATTACAGGTGATTTTTCCGCATAAGATTTTAAAATTGCAGAAACATATTTTTCATAATTCGCTGAAATTTTTGGCGACATTACAGTCATTACAACATGATATTTATTTCTATTTTGGGGATAGAAAAATCCTTCTGATGCATAATGCATACTATCAGGAGCTTTTGTTGCACTAAATTCAAAATCTTTTAAAGATTCAAGATAAAGTTGTTTTATCCAATTTTCTCCGCCACCTTCAAAAATTCTACCAAAGTATTGTTGTTGTTTTAATGTATACCCAAAATCTTCCGCAAATCTGCTAAAAACAACATTTCTCATCGCTGTATTTTCTGACAATTTTGTACTTAAACATTTCTTGCTGGTATCTTCTGCACTTTTCAAAATTCTAACAGCTTTTTCTTTTGGAACTCCTGCATAAGCAATTGCAAACAATCCTGCATCGTCAAACATACTAAATCTTCCGCCAACGCCGTCATGAATATATAATTCTTTTATATAATTGTTATCTTTCCCGTTTTTTAGTCCGATTTTTCCTCTCAAATTTTTAGAGTTCGGAGTTTTATCTGTACAAAGTGCAAAATGTTTTTGAGCCTCTGCTACTGCCTCTTTGTCAGACATCCCAGATTTTTTATAATAATTAATTAACGAATTTTCAAATCTTATAAATCCGTCTTTTGTTTCAAATGTAGTACCTGATTTTGAAACAACCAAAAAGTTCAAATCTTGCACAGGTCTATTCACTTCTTGTATAAAGTTTTCAAAACTTATAGGGTCAATGTCAGAATAAAAATAAACTTTACCTTTATTTCCAACGCCGTTCATATTCAATAAAAACTCTGCGGTATGTTTTGAACCACCAATACCAAGAACAACTAAAGGTCTTTCAACATCATTTTTTCTTGATTTTAATTCATTTGCTTGTTCATAAATTTCATCTAAATGAGATTTGCCATTATTTTTTGAAAGTTGTTGAGTTGGCAAATCGACCCATCTTAAGAATTCTGATGTATTATTTTTTCTTTTTGAAAAATCTTTTACAACATCAGACACAATTTGACCATAACGCTTTTCAATTTCATCAAAATAATAAATTTTTGTCGGGTTATCTTCTTGTATCACAAAAGCTTGTGTCAAATTTTTATATTTTTTTGTTTCCCCCAGTTTTACCACTTGCGAAACAACAGTTTTTTGAGGTTTTGCCTCTGCAATCAAATTCATTTTATCCACATCAGGATTAATCATCATTGCCGATAATAATTCAATTAACATATTTTCTCCTTTAATTATATATCGTCGTATCTTCTAATAATTTTAACTCAAACGGAGTGTTTGCAGGTATCGTCAAACTTCCACCTTTACTAAACATTGCAAATACAGGCGAACCAATAATATTCACCCCAAACACAACAACCCCTGCAACAAGTGTAAACGGACTAAATATCAAAGTTACACTATTAGACGCAAGTTTTTTGGTTGATGCCCAAGTTTTGTCATAAAATTTCTTCCCTGGTTTTATAGATTTTTCAACACTTTGCCAATAAGTGTGTTTACCTTTTATATTATTAAAAAATACTTTTTTATAACCAGCTTTTGTTACTTTTGCATTAATTTCTTGTGTTCTTCCGTTTATAACAACATTGTCAACACGAATAACAAGCAAACCACCATTTCCACTTATTTGTGGGGTGTGAGAATCTACAATAACACCAACAAATTTTGTATTTTGAGGAAACGTAAAATATTTAGTCTTAACAGGTTTTGCTAACCTAAAACTAATTTTTGTACCTGCACTCATTTTGTCAGAAATTGCATAATTCAAGCGAACTGTAAATTTAGTTCCTCTTTTTAAAACAAGTTTTTGTCCCAAAGATTTTGAAACTTTTGCCTCTTTTAAAGGCACACTATTTGCATTTTGAGAACTATTTTGACTAGTATTTGTTGTTTTTGAAGTATAAGGTTCAATTTTTATTTCGTTTTTCAAATTTTCAGGTAAAGGCGGTAATAAATCCTCTTCAATTTTATTCGGATTATATTGTCGTCTTATCTCTTGATCGATTGACATGTCAATCTCCGACACTGAAGCCAATGTCGGAGATGTGATTAAACTTATTATAATAAATGTTATAAATAATCTATTTAAGAAGTTCATTAATAGCCTTAGCTGCTTTTTTACCTGCACCCATAGCGTTAATCGCTGTTGATGGACCAGTTGGAGCAACGTCGCCACCAGCATAGATTTTAGGGATTGAAGTTTTACCAGTTTCAGCTTCAATAGTGATATAACCTTTGTTATCAGTTGTAATATCTAAGCCTTCTGCTGTTGCTGATTTTTGGATAATTGGGTTTGGACCTGTACCCAAAGCAACGATTACAGTGTCAACGTCCATAACAACTTCTTTACCGGTTCCTACTGGTTTACGTCTTCCGCTTTCATCAGGTTCACCAAGTTCCATAACTTCAAGTTTCAAACCTTTTACATAACCTTCTTCGCCTAAGATTTCAACAGGTGAATGTAAAAGTTTGAAGATGATACCTTCTTCTTTTGCGTGTCTAACTTCTTCTTTTCTTGCAGGAAGTTCAGCTTCTGTTCTTCTGTAAACGATAGAAACTTCTTCAAAACCTGCTCTTAAAGCTGTTCTTGCTGCGTCCATTGCAACATTACCACCACCAATGATAGCAGCTTTTTTGCCAACTCTTAATGGAGTAGGATATTTTTCATCATTTGCGTGCATTAAGTTTACACGAGTTAAGAATTCATTTGCAGAATAAACACCGTTTAAGTTTTCACCTGCAACACCTAACATTTTTGGAAGACCTGCTCCAGAGCAAATAAAGATTGCATCATAACCATCTTCTTCAAGTTGTTTAAGAGTAATTGATTTACCAACAATAACGTTTTTATGGAAAACTACGCCCATTTTTTTCAATGATTCAAGTTCTCTATCCAAAACTGTTCTTGGTAATCTGAAAGGTGGAATACCATATCTTAAAACACCGCCAAGTTCATGAAGTGCTTCAAAAACAGTAACTTCATGTCCTGCTTTTCTCAAGTCAGCAGCAGCTGTAATACCTGCACAACCAGAACCAACAATTGCAACTTTTTTACCGCTTGGTTTGATTTCAGTTTCAACAGCTTTTGTTGCATCGCCTACATATCTTTCTAACGCACCGATTGCAACAGCTTCACCTTTTATACCTAAAACACATTTGCCTTCACATTGTTTTTCTTGTGGGCAAACACGACCACAAACTGATGGAAGCATGCTTGATTCTCTGATAATATCACCTGCTTTATCAATATTTCCTTCTTTTACTTCATGAATAAATGCAGGAATATTAATGTTTACAGGGCAACCAGAAACGCATCTTGGATTTTTACAATTTAAGCATCTTGATGCTTCAAGTTTTGCCTGTTCATCTGTCAAATTATCTTCTACCGGATCAAAATTTGTTCTTCTAATGTTTGGATCTTGTTCGTGTTGTCTTTGTCGTTCTGTCATATTTAAAATCTCCTATAAAGTTTTTTCTTTATTCTAACTTAAACATATTTAGATGTAAAATATTTAACAATAAAAAAGGTGCATTTTTAAAGCACCTATTAAAATTATAAGAGTGATTATGAAATTTTTTGTTTGAGCGAATGAGTACAGATATGCAAAATCTGATATCTTGACTTATCTAAGTACGCATAGCCTTTACATTTCTTTTAATTTTTTTAGCTAAAATTTGCACTCAATCAAGCTATTAGGTCTTATGCTATGCACTTACCCTACCGAAAATCCATTATGCAAATGTCTTGAACGAATCTTCAATGTTCTTTTTACATACAGAAGAAACTGATTCAATTTCAGTTTGAACAGCGTTATGCTCTGTATCAATTTGTTTAAGTTTCAATTCAAGTTCTTTATCTTGAGCTTGGATTACAGATGTTTGAGCGTTAATATTTGCCATTTCTTGTTCATATAAATAAGATTTATACGTATACTCATTCATAGCATCTTCATAGGCTTCGTCATCAGTTATTGTATTTGTTGTAACAGCAAATGTTGTAGATGCACCACCAGTCGGATTATGTGTAAAACTTTGTACACGATTATAAGCATCTCTTGTTAATGTACAAGGAGAATAAGTATCTTGAACATAAGTTTCAATATTTGTTGCTTCATAATACGTTGCAACTGTTTGTGTACGATTATTACCTAGACATTTTGCTAATTCAGTGCCTGAGTAATATTGATATTTTGGTGCAGCTTCTGTACCAACATTCACTACATACAAATCACCAAAACCTGTTTTTGCAGTAAGTTGCGTATTAGCATCTAAATGGATTTTCTTTTCTGCATCACTAAGATCTGAATATTTTGTCAAAAGATAACTTTTACCATTTGAAAGAGTTACTTGATAACAATCTTTATTTGCAGCATTTTTTACCAATTTATCCGCAACTGAAGGTTTTTCATTATCAGTACAACCTGCAAAACCAATATCAGTAGTCTTATATGAAAAACTTACAGTATAATTATCTGTTCCTTTGATTGGAGTAAATTGTGAAACAGTTGCCTCATCAACACCACCAGGCATCATAAATGTATACGTAACCTTTGTATAATCTTGCGTATTTGGTGGCGTTGGCACTTGTAATACCAACATTTGATTATACAAATCAGCCGATTTATTTGAAAGTTCAGTTCTTTGTTGGTTTATTTGTTGACCTTGATATTCTATATTCGTTTTTCTTGCGGTAAGATTTAAAAATCTTGCCTGAGATGCTGCCATGCCCATAAGCTAAATCCTCACAATAATTTTACATAATTGAACACGACATGTTTAATGATAAAATTTTAAAAATCAAAATTATTTCATCTACATG
>CAZKJV010000088.1:0-6686 GCA_964553175.1 uncultured Muribaculaceae bacterium
ATCCAGTAATTACACCAATTGCAAGGCGATTGACGGGCATTGGTTGGCAGTCGCTAAAAGACTTGCCGTTGTCTGTTGCAATATTTGACTTTTTATATAACTAGAACTTTCTTCAGCAATATCAGCGTCTTTAATCAACGAATTAGCAGATGACATCGTCATAATCTGAGTTTCCTGTGCCTCAATTACACTTTCTAACCTATTTTGAATCGCACCGATTTCCGTCATCTTGTTAGTAACCTTTTCCATCAACTCATCAATTTTTGTTAATGAATTTCTTGCACTATCATCTGTCATTACAGACACACTAAACAGACCTAAATCAAAATTAGTGTCCACCTGCAAAACAGAGTTTTCATCATTATTTATTCCGACTTGAAGATTACATTTTTTGTAGTAAACTTGGGTGCTACCAGGGGTCGTAACGTTACTTATATTTGAATTTTGCTCTATTTGTCCTGCATAAAGATGTCCATTACTTCCACCAACAATAGGTAATTTTGCACCACTTGTTGTTGTTCCGTTTTTATAGGTAATATTATCATATGATGAACCATCATACATAAAACCAATCATACTTCCAACATAATCATTACTATCAGAAGATACAGTCATATCTACACCAATTTCACAGTTATAGAAATCCCCACCACAAATACCGATAAGACCACCAACAAGACCTGCATTACTGTCAATTGTTCCTTTAACCGAACAATTGACAGGCCAGCATCCTACTACACCAAAACTAGAACCTCCGAGAAGTCCACCAACACAAGAGAACGTACTAGAATCATTTACATCTAAATCAAGATTATCTCTGGTTGTAATATTTACAACAACGTCAGAATCCACAATATTAGAATCAACAGCATCTCCGATAAAACCTCCGGTAAATACTCCTACAGCATTTTTATTTGTTAGATTTCCTTCAAAATAACAATCTCGAATTTTTGGAGTAACTCCTTGACCAACAAATCCTCCAAGAGAAGTCTTAGAATCAGTACCAGTTTTATTTTCTAAAACTAAATTTGCATTTGAGACAACACAATTTTCAAATGTAGAACCATCATCATTTCCAACAATTGTCCCAATAATACCCTCGGTTCCTTCAATTGAAACATTCTCAAACTTAATATTTTTCACAGTTGCACCAAACGACTCTTCAAAAAAGCCTGTATACTTATTAGCAGATTGATAATTTACAATCTTCATATTAGATATAGTATGACCATTTCCATCAAAAACAGCCAAATTATCAAGATATTGAATAGGAATCCAATTAGAACCATTGCCGTCAAGATCACCCAAATCATTCAAGTCTATATCTGAGGTCAAAACAAAAGTTCTATTTATTGTATCAAGCTTATTAACAGAAAGTTTCAACAACTCTTGAGCTGATGAAATACCTATTATTTGATTTTCGGTAGAGTCCCAATCATTAACAGACACATCTGCCATACTCACTGTTGGAGTTGTTGGAGTAAAAGGTTTCAATTCAGGGGCAGGAATTTTTGTATTAGGTGAGGTTTCAACACTAAACAAGTTTTTGCCATTAAATTCTGTCGTGTTTTTCACACGATAAATTTCTTCGGTCAACGCATTTATTTCCATTTGCATTGCGTTTCTTTCGTCGTCGCCGTAAGTTCCGTTTGCTGCTTGTTCGGTCAAATCTCTCATGCGTTGCAACATTGAGTTTATGTTACTCAAAGAGCCGTTTGCTGTCTCAAGCATACTTTGACCCATTTGAGCATTGTCATTTGCAACTTTGTAAGAAGATGTTTTGTATTCAAATTTATTTGAAATTGCCATTCCTGCAGCATCGTCTTTTGATGAATTAATACGATAACCTGTACTCATTCTTTGCAACGCAGTATTCATAGAGTTTGTAGCGTTTAACAAACTCTTTTGAGAAATTAAAGATGTCATATTGGTGTTAACTGTTATGGACATTTAACACCTCGTTTCTCTTTTTCTCTCTGTCGTATTTTTTCGGAAAGTAGCCAAAAGTGGCGTGGATAGGAACTTTTACACCGACACTGCATTATTGCGTGGTGGTTGATTTCGGTAAAATCACGCCATTTTTTGTGTTTTTTTAAATTCCAAAACGCAAAAACGTAACTTAGCTCTCGTACTAAGTTACAAAACAATATACAAATTGCATTTTGTTTGATTGACATACTATTTTCTCGAGATTATTTAACACGTGGGAAAATTTGTTTTTCCATTAGTAATATAAAATATTTTCGAGAAGTTTTGAATTATACGAAAGTTAGAAGTTTCTACTACTTTAGTTTGAAGTTTGCGGGGGTGAACATATTAATCGTCATTGCGAGCGTAGTGAAGCAATGACAAAAACTAGGACTTGTATAATAAAATAACATCATATCAAGTTTAATTTCTCATTTCACTACGAATTGTAAAAACTTGCATGACAACTTAATTTGTTTTAAAATATTAGTATTATGAACATATTAGACAAGAGTAAAAAAACATTAGAATTTGACAAAATTTTGTCAACATTGGCAACATTTGCCAGAACACAACAAAGTCAACAGTTATGCTTAAATCTTGAACCTGAAACAGATTTTCAAACTATTCAAGAAAACTTAACTTTAACTAAAGAAGCTAGAATTTTAATTGACAAACTTTTAGAATTGCCAATTGAACATTTGACTGATTTAACTTCAATTGACAACAATCAATTAAACAGCTATCTTACTGAAAGAGAGTTATTAAGTCTAGCAAAAAGTTTACGTTCTGCTCGTTTAGTTAAAAACTTTATGAGAGAAAATACTTTAGTTGACAGTAAATTAAGCAAATTATCAGCTCAATTAATGCCTAACAAAGAGCTTGAAGACCAAATCTTTGCAAAATTTGATGACGCAGACAACATTAAAAAAGATGCAACAGACACTTTATTCGGGCTTTACACAGCATTAAAAGAGGCTGAAAAAGATATTAAAGCAAAAATTAACGAGTTATTGAATTCGCCTGAATTCGCTCAATATTTGCAAGAACCTATTTACACTATCCGTGATAATAGAATCGTATTCCCTATCATGGCAGGTGCAAAAGGCAAAATTTCAGGTATTACTCACGACGTTTCAGCAACAAACAAAACCGCTTACATTGAGCCGTCAGTTCTTGTTGCAATGAACAACAAAATCCGTGAATTAAAAGTAAAAATTAAAGACGAAATCGTAAAAATTCTTGCAGAATTAACAAAACAAATTAAAAAGAATTTTGAAATTTTCAAAACAAATGAACAAGTTTTAGCGTTATTGGATATGCATTTTGCAAAAGCAAGATATGCAATAAAAATTCATGCAGAAGAACCTGAATTAACCGAAGAAAAAGTATTAAAGATGGAAGGCATTAAGCACCCATTATTAATATCAAGAGTTCCAAACATTGTAACTAATGATTTTTCTTTAGGTGACGGTTACACATCACTTATAATTACGGGTTCTAACACAGGCGGTAAAACAGTAACACTTAAAACTGTCGGTTTATTCGTTCTTATGACAAGAGCCGGCATGTTCCTACCTTGTGGAATGGCTAAAATTCACCCATTCACAAAAGTACTTGCTGACATCGGTGATGAACAAGATTTGACTCAAAATCTTTCAACTTTTTCATCTCACATGAACAACATTATTAGCATTTTAAACACTGCAGATGAAAATGCTCTTGTTCTTTTAGACGAAATCTGTGCAGGTACTGACCCTCAAGAAGGTGCATCACTTTCAGAAGTTATTCTTGACGAATTGGTAAACAAAAAAGCACTATGTGTTACGACAACTCACATCGGTGAATTGAAATCACTTGAATACACAAATGCTCATTTCAAAAATGCTTGTGTAGAATTTGACAAAGAAACACTTCAACCGACTTACAAACTTACAATCGGTATTCCTGGGGCAAGTAATGCAATATTTATCGCCGGAAACCTTGGTTTAGACAAAGAATTGGTTGAACGTGCAAAAACAACATTAAACATTCAACGTGACCCATCTGCGGTTATTATCGAAAAATTACAAGAAACACAACAGAAATTGACTAAAAATCTTCAAGATGTTGAAACAATGAAGATTTCTTCTCAAAAAGCTAAAGACGAATATGAAGTAAAACTTGCAGAATTACGCAGAGATAAACGCAAAACTCTAAAAGCTATCGAAAGCAAATTCTCTGAAGAATTCGACAATGTTCGCTTAGAAATCAAAGATATTATGAGCGAAATCAGACGTGAAAAATCTGAAAAAGTTGCAAGACGTTCTTACACTCGTTTGTCTTATTTAGAAAACGATTTTAGAGATCAAGTTGATAGTGCTATGGACAAACAAACATACGACGAATTAATTTGGGACTCAATCAAAATCGGCGATACTGTTATGATTAAAGAATTGAACCAACCGGTTACAGTTGTTTCTCTTCCTGATAAAAACAACAACTTAACAGTTCAAATGGGACAAATTAAAACAAAAATAAGCAAAGACCAAGTTGCAAAACTTGATTCTTCATTAACTAAAAAACCTCAATTGAAATTAAGACCGCTAGAATCATTTGAATTAAAACGTAGCGGACTATCAAACACTCTTGATTTAAGAGGTTACAAAGTTGATGAAGCCCTAGACAGTCTTGAATCATACTTAGACAAAGCTAGTCTTGCTAACTTAACTCCTGTTTACATCGTTCACGGGCATGGCACAGGTGCATTAAAAACATACATCAGAGATTATGTTTCAACTTCACCTTACGTAGCAAAATACCGTGCAGGTGAGCCTGCAGAGGGTGGCGACGGAGTTACGGTAATTGATATTAACTAAATTATTAAGTATGTAAACAATTAACTGAACGCACTCGTTTTTTGAGTGCGTTTGTTTTATAATCGGGATATATTAATGGTCTTTTATTTATAAAAACATGGAGAATTTATGACAAAACAAAATTATTCAGACGCAGAGTTTGAAGCGTTATTAGGCTCGTATGATTACAATTTCAAAAAAGGTGATTTGGTTAAAGGGGTTGTTTGTGATTACACTTCAGACGGTGCAATCGTTGACATCGGTGCAAAAACTTCTGCTGTCGTACTTACAAGAGAAGCCGTTTCTGACAAAACAAAATCAATCGAAACAGCTTTAGAAAAAGGTCAAGAATATGAATTCCTTATCATCTCTGATGAAGACATGGACGGAAAAATGATGCTTTCAAGCTTGAGAGTTCAACAAGCTTACACTTGGAAAGAATTAGAAAAACTAAAAGAAGCTAACGAAACAATTCTTGGCGAAATTTCTACAATCGTTAAAGGCGGTTTAATCGTTGACATTCTTGGCATCAAAGGTTTTGTACCATCAAGTCAATTAAAAAATCGTGACCAACAATTTGAAGTTGGTAACAAATTAGAATTAAAAATTCTAACTCTTGACAGTCAACAAAATAGCTTCATTTTATCAAACAAAAAAGTTTATTCTGAAACAACTGAAGAAGAAAAAGAAAACTTGTTTGCTCAAATTCAAATCGGACAAATCCTTAAAGGTAACGTTGTTAGAATTACTGATTTCGGGGCATTCGTTGACCTTGGCGGTATTGACGGATTACTTCCATTATCTCAAATTTCTTGGAAATGGATTGATCACCCATCAGACAGATTAAAAATCGATGATAAAATTGATGTTGAAGTAATTGCTATCGATACAGACAAACAAAGAATTTCTTTAAGTCTAAAAAGCCTTGAAGAAGACCCATGGATTGAAGCTGAAAAAGTTATCAAAGAGGGCGAACTTAGAGAAGGTAAAATTACAAGACTTAAACAATTCGGTGCATTCGTTGAAATCTATGCAGGTGTTGAAGCTTTATTACCTCAACAAGAACTTGCAAACTATGAAAGTTCTAACAACTGCATTCTAAATGTCGGCGATACAATTAAAACTTACGTTCTTAAATTTAATCCGCAAGACAAACGAATTGCTCTAAGCACTTCAGCTCCAGAATTGGCTAGTGTTTAAAAACTGAAAGAGTTTTTTCCAAAGCTTTTGGACACAAACCTATAATATTTTCAAAACTGCCACCTACGCTTTTAACAAAGCCTTGTGGCAGTTCTTGTATTCCATAAGAACCAGCCTTATCAAATGGTTTAAAATTTTCTATATAATCGTTTATCATTTCATCTGACAAGTTTTCAAATTCAACATAACTCGTCGTTGAATGAATTTTTTTACGCATAGACAAAACATCAATCACGCAAATTGCAGTTACGACAAAGTGTTGTCTATTAGATAAAGCCTTTAACATCTTAAAAGCCTCATCTTTGCTGTGAGGTTTGCCCAAAATTTCGTTGTCCAAAACAACAACCGTATCAGCCCCGACAACTAACGCATCGTCTTTTATATCTTTAGCTACAGCAAGGGCTTTATTATAGGCTAAGTTTTCAATCTTTTCATAAGAAAATTCATGACTTTCTATTTTTTCATCATAAGATGACGGAATAATTTCAAAACCAACATTCAATCTTTTGAAAAGTTCCTTTCTTCTTGGCGAAGCCGATGCTAATATTAATCTTTTTTTGTTAAAATTTTCCATAACTTATTCTTTTTTTATTATACACAAAATTCATAAAAAAGCCTTGGAAAAACCAAGGCTTTTTTTATATTTTTTACTGTTAACTATGCGGCTTGTTGCAACTGAAT
>CAZKJV010000089.1:0-6515 GCA_964553175.1 uncultured Muribaculaceae bacterium
CGTTTTTGTCGTGTTCTCGTTTATTTACAAGTGTTTTGTTGATTGTTTTTGAGTTTCCTTGTAAATGTGCAAGGTTAAAAATAAATTTATCTGGGCAAATTTTCCAGTTTTTTGTATTTTTGTAATTTAAAAGACATGTTATATATTCTTTTTTTAGCATGCCACAACTCATCGGTGTCCACCACCAACCGCCAAAAGTAGCGTTTTCGGGGGTTAAAATTTTAGTTTCTTTTGAGTTGCAACAAACTAATGCAATATCGTTGTTTTGTAATTCTTCAACGAGAGTTTGAGCGTATTCTGAATGAATTGAGTCATCGGAATCTATTATGCTAATATAGTCGCCTGTTGCATATTTTAACCCTGTTATTATTGAGGCTAATTGTCCTTTATTTTCGTCGTGACAAATTAGTTTTATTCCGTCGATTTTTTGTAAAATCTCTACGGAATTATCTGTCGAAAAGTCATCAACAACTATTATTTCAAAATCTTTATAGATTTGATTTTTTATACTTTCAATGGTTTCTTGTATAAAATTTGCATAGTTGTAAGATGTAACAATAAAACTAATTGTCATTATTTTTTACCTTGCTCTTTTCTATTTTGTGCAATAGATGAGAAGAATGCAGCTAAAATAAATGCCAATCCTAGTAGACCTGTTACAACTTCAGGCACTTCAACCGTTGTTGAAATAAACATGATTATTGTTAAAGCCCCGATTGCCCAGTGAGCCCCGTGCTCTAAGTACATATATTTTGCTAAAGTTTTTTGTTCAACAAGCATAACGGTTAATGAACGAACAAACATTGCTCCGATTGAAAGGCCGATAGTAATAATTACAATATCATGACTAAGTGCGAATGCTCCTAAAACTCCGTCTAAAGAGAAAGACGCATCTATTAATTCTAAATATAAAAACGCTACAAGACCACCTTGTTTTGCGGTTTCTGATAAATGTTTTACTTGTTCCATTTCGTGTTGCTCTAACCAATGAGTTATTCCATCAATTGTAAGGTAAATTATTACCCCGATAACTCCTGATGTTAAAACAGGGACTTTGTATTCAGGTGCTACAAAATGATGTGTAATTAAAACTGCAAAAAGTGTTACTATCGTTTCAAAACCTTTGATATTACCAAGTTTTGCACAAAGAGGTTCTAAACCTTTTATCCAGTGAGTTTCTTTTTTGTAATTGAAAAAGTATGCTAAAAATAGCATTAATAAAAATGCCCCGCCAAAAGATACGATAGGTGCATGCGTTTGGTGTAAATAGTGAGCATAAAGTTTTGAGTTAGTAAGTGCAATGTTCAAAACTTTAAACATGTCTAATTTTGCAAAAATACCAACTACCAATAGTGGGAATATAAATCTCATACCGAATACTGCAATTGCAATACCCCATGTTAAAAATCTTCTTTCCCAGATTTTATCCATTTTTTCAAGTTTCATCGCATTAACTACTGCGTTGTCAAAGGATAAACTTACTTCTAAAATCCCTAGGATTAACGCAATAAATACGCATAATAAACCTGTTCCATTTTGTACGTGTTCGCCCCATAGATATGCAGCAATAACACCTGCAATGGTTACGATATATGAGCCTGTAAAGTATTTCATTATCTAAGTTCCTTTATTAGTTCAGTTGCTTTTTGTTTTAATGCTTCGTAATCACTATCGTTGTTTATAATGTAGTCCCAATCCGTAATATGGTCTAAACCTGTTTCGGTGACATCGTTTTCTCCGATAAGAATTCCTCGAGTTGTGCGAATTTCTCTTGGACATTCAACACGGATAGTAATAGCACCGGCGTTTTTGAATGTTTCGTATTCAAATGGTACACGTACATCAGTCACCATAATGTTTCCGTCTTCTGAAATTATTTTTTTTATCCAGTAATCGTTACTTTGACTTCTTCCCCAATTACCTAAATCAATAAGTCCTTGTCTATAATTTGCTTTATTTTTTTCAATTTCTTCATAAGTTAAATTATGTTGTCTTCCGTATTCTAGTTTAATTATGTCGCCCATTGCACATCTGTGGTATTCAGGCATGTTTTCAAGTAAAATTTTTGCAAGAGTATCTTTTCCGGAATATTGTTTACCCGAAAAAATAATGATTTTGTCCGCCATTCTTTGTCCCTTCAAAGTTTTTAAATTGATTTAATTATATTATATGTCAAATAAATTAATATTTCACTCATAAATTCTTGATTTTTGGCATGCCTTTAATGTATAATCAACTTGGTACATTAGCTGAAAGTGGATAGAAATGGCTTTAAATTTTCAAGAATTAATTTTTAACTTACAAAAATATTGGGCAGACCAAGGTTGTATCGTTCAACAACCGTACGACATTGAAAAGGGTGCATCAACAATGAACCCTGCAACTTTTTTGAAAGCTCTTGGTCCTGAACCTTGGTATACTGCAATGGTTGAACCATGTAGAAGACCAACTGACGCTAGATATGGCGAAAATCCAAACAGATTAGGTCATTATTATCAATTTCAAGTTATTATGAAACCAACTCCGCAAGATGCTCAAGAGTTGTATTTAAAATCTTTAGAGGCAATCGGTATTGATTTAACAAAACATGATGTTCGTTTTGTTGAAGATAACTGGGAATCACCAACTTTAGGTGCTGCCGGTGTAGGTTGGGAAGTTTGGCTTGACGGTATGGAAATTACTCAATTTACATATTTTCAACAAGTTGGAGGTTTAGAAGTTAAGCCTGTTGCTTTAGAATTAACTTATGGTGTTGAACGTATTGCGATGTATTTGCAAAATGTAAAACATTTCAAAGATATTAAATGGAATGACAAATTCACTTACGGTGAAATCTTCATGCAAAACGAAGTTGAACAATCAAAATATAATTTTGAAGTTTCAAATGCTGAATCTTTATTCAAAATGTTTGATTTGTTCCAAGCTGAAGTTGATTCTTGCGTAGATGCGGAACTTGTATTACCTGCATACGATTACACTTTAAAATGTTCTCATACATTTAACTTGTTAGATGCAAGAGGTGTTATCAGTAAAGATGAAAGAAATTTATTCATAAACAGAATTAGAACAATGGCTTCAAAAGTAGCTAAATTATATGTTCAACAAAGAGAAAAAATGGGATTTCCTCTTTGCAAAAATAATTAAATCCAACAAAGATAAATAAAAGTAGATATAATAGCTGTAATTAATTTTTAGTTTAAAATTAATTTTTAGGGTAAACCACGAAAGAGAAAAATGGCGACAAAAAGAGAATTTAGAATCGATTTTACAAAAGTCGGGTTAAAAAATATTTTAAAACGTAAAAATCCCGACGAGATGATTAAAAACGCAAAGCGTAACGGATTAAAGAAAACGCTAAATGCAATAGACTTAATTATTTTAGGGATAGGTATCCTTATCGGTTCGGGAATTTTTGCCGTAGTCGGAATAGCAGCAGCTACTCCTAACACAGGTGCAGGTCCTGCTCTTGTTTTATCAATGATTATTGCCGCTTTTGCTTGCGTATTTTCAGCACTTTGCTATTGTGAATTTGCAGCAATGCTCCCCGTTGCAGGTGGTGCGTATGTTTATACATTTGCAACTTTAGGTGAATTTATGGCTTGGATGGTTGGTTGTGTATTAATGCTTGAATACGGAATTGGTTTTATCGGTGTTGCTTGTGCGTGGTCTAATTATTTCGTACAATTCTTACGTGGATTTGAGGGACATCTACCTGCAATTTTAACAAATCCGCCAATTTGGTTAATTTCTGATTATCGTTCAACAATTGCTTTGTTAGGCGATAGTGCAAAAGATGTTTTACCTACTATTTTTGGTATGCCTATTTCAATAAATCTTCCAGCTATATTAATTATTATTGTTATAGCTTTAATATTAAAATGCGGTACAAAAGATTCAACTATTATGGCAACTGTAATGGTTGTTATTAAAATGGCTGTAATTGCGGCATTTGTTTTAGTTGGTGCATTTTATGTAAGACCTGAAAACTGGGTGCCTTTTGCCCCAAACGGTTGGAATGGTATATTTAGTGGTGCGTTTATAATTTTCTTTGCGTATATTGGATTTGATGCTTTAGCAACAACTGCGGAAGAATGTAAAAATCCTCAAAGAGATTTACCAATCGGTATTATAGGTTCATTATTGGTAACAACTATCGTTTATGTTTCAGTAGCTTTAGTTTTAACTGGTATGCAACCAACTAGCGGAATTGCAATTCCTCAAGAATTCTTAAAAGCTCCGATGGTTTATGTAATGAATGTTGTTCATCAAGATTGGGTTGCTGGATTTATTTCAGTTGGTTCTCTTGCTGGTTTAACATCTGTTTTATTGGTAATGCTTATGGCAACAACTCGTATTTTATACGCAATGAGCCGTGATAATTTCTTACCATCTATCTTTAGAAAATTAAACAGAAAAACAAGAACTCCAAACGTATTAACATATACTGTTGCATTTATTTCAATCATCGGTGTTTTATGTATGGATTTAAACGCAGCTGCTGAACTTTGTAATTATGGTGCGTTTACATCATTCATCATTGTTTGCGTTGCAGTATTGATTTTGAGAAAAGTTGACCCAGACAGAAAACGTCCGTTTAAAGTTCCGTTTTCACCTTGGTTCCCATTGATGGGTATATTCTGCTTGTCAGGTTTAATGATTTATTTCATGTTTACTTCTGCAAGTATGATGTCTGCAATCATTTTCCCTATTTGGATAGGTTTAAGTGCATTAATTTATTTCCACTATGGATATAAGAAAAATAGAAAAAAAGAAGCTAAAATGCTTGAAATAAAATTAAAAGCTATGGAAAAAATAAAACAGAAAGAATTAGAAAATAATGGATAACAAAAAATCAAACACTTTTTTTTCAGGGTTTAAGCAAGTAATTTGTAATGCATTCAGAAAAAAAAGTACGGAAGAATTAATTTCTGCAAGTAAACATTCTGAATTGAAAAAAACATTAAATGCCTTTGATTTAATTATTTTAGGTATTGGTGCCGTTGTTGGTACAGGAATTTTTTCAATTATCGGTATTGCAATTAAAGGAGGAGCTGAAAGTGTTGGGGCTGGTCCTGCAATTTCAGTATCAATGGTATTAGCTGCAATTGCTTGTGTTTTTTCTGCGTTGTGTTATTCAGAAATCGCAGCGATTATTCCTGCCGCTGGTAGTGCTTATACATATACTTATGCTACAATGGGCGAATTTATGGCATGGATGGTAGGTTGGATTTTAATGCTTGAGTATGCAATTGGTAATATCACTGTTGCAAGTGCTTGGTGCGGTTATTTCACTCAATTTTTGAAAGGTTTTTCTCATATTTTACCGTCCTTTGTAACAGATTGTCCTATTTGGTTAAGGAATGATTATATAACAATTTCGCATATGTGTGAAAACTATGGTTGGAATATTCACGACAAAATTCCTTATTTGTTCGGAGTTATTCCATTTGCAATAAATTTACCGGCTATTTTGATTGTATTCTTTTTAACTTTGTTATTGCTTAAAGGGGTAAAAGAATCAACAAAATTTGCTAGTTTAATGGTTGCTATTAATATTTTTATGATTTTATCTTTTATCATTTTAGGTTCATTCTATGTAAAACCTGATAACTGGACACCTTTTGCTCCAAACGGTTGGGAGGGTATTTTTAGTGGTGCATTCTTAATTTTCTTTGCATATATTGGTTTTGATGCTATTTCAACAACAGCAGAAGAAGTTAAAAATCCTCAAAGAGATTTGCCAATCGGTATTTTAGGTACATTGATAATTTGTACAATTTTGTATGTGTTAGTTGCTTTTGTATTGACTGGTATGGTTCCGTTTGGAAGTGTTGATACAGGTGCTCCATTGGCTCACGCAATGAGTTTTGTTCATCAAGATTGGTTTGCGGGCTTAATTTCTATCGCTGCACTTGCTGGTTTAACTTCAGTTTTGCTTGTTTATCAATTAGGTACTACAAGAATTTTGTTTGCAATGAGTAGAGATAATTTCTTACCAAGAAGTTTAAGAAAAATTGATAGAAAAACTAGAATTCCAGTAACTTTAACTTGGCTTTCTGCCATAGTTGTTATTTTAGGTGCCTTGTTTATGGACTTGAGTATTTCTGCTGAACTTTGTAACTTCGGAACATTTACATCGTTTATTATTATTTGCTTGGCTGTTTTGATTTTAAGAAAAACTGACCCTGACAGACCAAGACAATTCAAAGTTCCATGTTCGCCACTATTCCCGATTTTAGGTGTGCTTTGCTGTGGCGGTTTGATGGTTTATTCAATGTTTAGTTTAACAACGTCAGCATTTTTATTCCCTGTTTATTTGTTAATCGGTGTTTGGATTTATGTTGCATACGGTTATAACAAAAAACGTTTGGAAGAAAAAAGAAAACAATTTTATTCTAGAAAATAAAAGATAAAAATTAAATTAAAGGCTCTGTAAATACAGGGCTTTTTTTATGCCTTTACGTTTATTAAGAAATGTAAAGTTAATATTAATCAAAAAGTCAATTTTTTTAGAA
>CAZKJV010000090.1:0-6354 GCA_964553175.1 uncultured Muribaculaceae bacterium
ATACAACTATTATATTAAATAAATTGATTTTTGACAAAAATGTTGTAAAATTAAAGAATGGAATGTCCAAAATGTGGTTTAAAAATTGATGAAAACACACTTGTATGTCCGAACTGCAAAAAGGTTTTAAAACTTGAATGCCCTATTTGTAAGACAATTAACAAGACAAATACATGTCATAAATGCGGATATATAATTGTAAACAAATGTCACAATTGTGGTAAGATTAACCCAACAATTGCTGGCAAATGTTCACGTTGCGGATTTGATACTAATGTAAGTGCAATTTTACAAGGCTCAAATATTGATGAATTTGCATGCCTTACTATTGATTTTCCCAACATTGACGACATGCTCGCAATTTTAGGCTCAAATAAACTATATGAAAAATTTAGAGAAAAATTAAACGGTTTAATTTTTGATTACGCAACATCAATTGGCTTAAAAAGAGGGGTTTTCGGAAATACATTCATCATAAGGTTTAATAAAGATTACACTTATACGGCTTCTGCAAAAAATGCACTTAACTCGGCAATAGAAATATTGAACCTCGTTACGCAATTAAACCACAAACTTACTAAAGCAAAAGACACTCAATTAAAATGCAACATGGCAATTCTAAAACGTAATGCCTATGCATCTAACGACGATTATAAATCTGGTATAAACATCAATCTTTTATACCAAAATATCACAACTAATAAGCTATTGAGCAACTTACAATTAATTGCTGACGGTAGTATTTTTGAAATCGTTGGCGACCAATACCCAATGAATTCAATTGGCATGGTTCGTGTAAAAAATCAAAGTCTTTTCTTATACGAACTAGATTTAACAGATTATATTAAAATTGAAAACGAAGATGAATTTTCCGAAAACAATAATCCTGACATAAAAATTCCAGATATAATTGAAACACAAAAAGAAGTTCTAGAAAGTGAAGATTCTATTTATGATATAGACGGTATTTCTTTTGATGAAATTAATTGTGAATTTACAAAAGAATATACTCAAGGCTTAAGCAGTAATATAGCTCAAAGACTTATGTCTAAAAACAAAAATATCATCGTCGTTAAAGGTAAAAAAGAATATTACCCAAGAACACACGAAATTATTGAAAAAATTAAACAAAACAAAATTTATAATCAGATTTACAAAGTTACATGCTACGATGACTTAAAATTTAAACCATACGGATTTTTCAATGACCTTATTTCGGGCATGTACGGATTTAGTTGCACAGGCAAATTAAAAAGCCAAAACAATTTTTCAGGTATAAAAACCATTGATTCATCAGCCTACATTGAAGATGTCGTAAATCTTAATGCAAGAGAGTTTCCACACCCAGAAGATGTAAGATACGGTGTATTTGAAATAATTGAAACAATGATAACAAGAATGCAAAAATCATTGATTATCATTGAAAATATTGAAAAAATTGACGATACGTCTTTTGAATTATTGCAAACAATATTCAAAAATTTTGAAAAATATCAAATTAGCTTTTTAATTATCGGCGACAAAGGATTTAGCCTACACAAAAGTGCTCATTTCTTATTATCAAAAATAGAATATACAGAAATAACATTAAAACCTACGCCGATAAAAATGTTAATTGAGGCTAACGCACAACTTTGCAAAAATATACTTGATACCTTTTATATGCAAAAAATATCTAAAAATACAAAAGGTTCTCAAATGTACTTTATGCAAGCTCTTGTCCACCTTATGGATTTAGGAATTCTCGTTGTGGAAAAAGGTTCTCTTGAACTTGCAAAATCAGAAACAGTAGTTTTTCCAACCACATTAGACGAATTAATTCAAAAAAGATTACTCTTTATCAAATCAAAAGATGAAAATCTATTCAAAATGTTTGCATGCATTTTGTTAATAGGTCCTCAACTTGATTTACAATCAGTAAAATTCTTTAACCACCCTAACACTGATGATTATTTAAAATACTTGGATAACAAAAGTTTCATCTATAACGCAAATGGCGTTATTCAAATTCAAAACTATAATTTATACTACGAAAACGTACTAAAATTAATGACTTACGAGGAACGTCGTGCAACGGCAAACTACCTAATCAGTTATTTCTTTAGAGAAAACTCTGCACATCCTGTGCTTGCAAAATTATATTCTCTTGTTGAAAGTAGCAAAAATGAATTCGTTCAATGGGAAAATCTTTCAAATATAAATCGTTCACTGGGAGATTTTAGTGCATACTTAAATTGTAGTTTGCGTTTCCTAAAATTACTTTCAAATAACATTAATGAATCTTCAAGCAAATCAATTGAAGAATATAAACTTGAAGTTTACGAAAACATTGCAAATTTATTATACAAATATACACCTGAAAAAATTGCAAATATAACACAAGTTATACTTGATAACCTTGAAACAGGAATGAACGATAAAAAAGTCGTTGCACTATGCAATAAAATAATGCAAGGTTGCCTACTTTCCGGAAATTATAACCACGCATTACTAATGTCACATAAAATTTTATCAAGAATGGAAAATTCTGGCTTAAACCCTATCAGCCCTGATTTTTGTGTTAATGCGTTATTAATTTCACTTGTTAAAATTGAAATTTTGTTCAATGTTGGTGATTTAGAAGATTGTATTGAACTTGGTGAAGAAATCTTCAAATATTTAACATTTGCTTCGCTTGAAGAAATAAAACCAAAAACAATTTCATCAAAACAATTCTCTGATTTGATAACAGATGCAGCAGGATACGTAATTTTTGCAAAAATATTACAACTAAAACAAGATACTTACAAATTCTGTGAACTTATTGAACAAGTTATTCCAAATTTACCTGACTCATATAAGTTCTTTGCGGAACTTGATAACTTAATTCATCAAAAACCTGTAATTTTACCAAAAAATTATACTCCTAAAGAACACGAAAAATTTGATAAAACATTGTATTATATATTAAATGCATTTTCTAACTACAAAAATAACCCGTCTGAATTTGCAGGACAAATTTACCACGCAAAATTAGGTGCAAAAGCAAACAACTTAAATCAAATTGAATTATTCTGCGATTTAATGATAGGACATTCATACTACAAACTTGATAAAATAAACAAAGCAACCACAATTTATAACAGTGTACTTGAAACAGCACAAAATAACGGTCTAAAAAATATTTCATACCTTGCAGCATATTATACCGCAGAACTTGCAATAAGAAATAGCGATATCAATACCGCATTCGGAATTATAACAAATACGACAGTAAAACTTGAACAAAGTAAAAATACAAGTGCATTTATCCTCATGATGTTTAAATCTCTTTATGCAAAAGTATTAAAACTTAAAAAAGAAGACACACAAGCAAATTTCTGCTATAATCAAGCTAAACAAATTTCTGACTCAAATAATATAAAACTTATATAACACGGAGGGAACATGAAAGTATTATTCGCAGCAGCTGAAGTTGCACCATTTTCAAAAGCAGGCGGACTTGCAGACGTAGTAGGTAGCGTGCCTAAAGAACTTGAAAAAAATGTAGAATTAGCAATTTTTACACCTTTACACGGTTGTATTGATAAAGAAAAATTTGGAATAAAAGAATATCCAAATTCTGAAATGTGGATAACATACGGAAACCAAGGACACAAGTTCAAATTATATACTTGCAAACTTCCTGACACAAAAATAAACGTATTTTTCGTACAAAATGACTGGTATTTCGGTTGCTTTAAAGAAGTTTATCCAAAATATTTAGACACAAGATACGAACACGAAAGATATGTTGCGTTCTCTCTTGCAGTTTTAGAATACGCAAAAGCATTAAACTTTAAAGCTGATGTTGTTCACTCTCACGATTGGCATACCGCAATGATTCCAATGTTTATCAAAGCAAATTACAAATACGATGAATTCTGGAACAAAGCAAAAAATGTATTCCAAATCCACAATTTGGCTTACCAAGGAATTTGGCACGAAGACATTCTTGACTTCGCAAATATGAGAAAAGACATCGTTTATAACGAATGGGGCTTAGAACACTACGGCATGGTTAACTGGATGAAAGGTGCAATCAACTATTCAGACGCAATCTTAGTTGTTTCTCCAAAATATGCTCAAGAAATTTTAACTCCTGAATTTGGCGAAGGAATGGATTACACGTTAAGAATGAACCAACACAAAATCCACGGTATTCTAAACGGAATTGACTATTCAGCATTTAACCCTAAAAAAGATAAAGCTCTTGTTAAAAATTATGATGAAAAATCAATCAAACATAAACAAGAAAATAAAAAAGCAGTTTGCGAACATTTCGGATTAGCTTACAATCCAGATAGACCACTTGTTGCAATGATTTCAAGACTTGTAGACCAAAAAGGTATAGATTTAATCCGTGCAGAAGAAGGCGAATTAATGAATATGCCTGCAGATTTCGTATTCTTAGGCTCAGGTGCTGACGAATATCAAAACTTATTAATTTGGTTATCAAACAATTCTGCAAATATAAGAGCTGAAATAGGCTACAATGCAAAACTTGCAAATCAAATGTATGCAGGTTCTGACCTATTCTTAATGCCTTCAAGATTTGAACCTTGTGGATTAAGCCAATTAATTGCAATGCGTTACGGTTCATTACCAGTTGTAAGAGCAACAGGCGGACTTGATGACACAGTTACAGGAGAACCAATGGAAAAAGCTAACGGTTTCAAATTCTGGAGATACAACGGTTGGGACATGAAAGAAGCATTGTATTACGCATTTAATACATATTACAATAATCACAAAGGTTTTGAAAGTATGCAAAAAAATGCTATGACAACAGACTTTAGTTGGAAAACAAGTGCTAAAAAATACCTTGATTTATACCACAGTTTAACAGCATAAAATTCATACAAAATCAATAATAAGTGTTATTTTTACCTTATTAACATTTGTAAAAATAATTAAAAAATTGCCGACCATGACGGCAATTTTTTTTTTGATGAACTTTTAATAGATATCAATTTACAAATCTCAGGAGTTTTTAAAATGAACGTAAATGCAATTAATGCAGTGAAAAACACAGCGTACGCACCACAAACAAGAGCAACCATAGTAAATAATGCTCAATCTGACATCAAACCTGCGTACCAGCACAATGCATTAGATAAAATGGGTATGTTAGGTCGTAGCTTAGTTGCACAGCCTCAAAAATCATTAGCAGTATCGTTCACAGGTTGGTCACCAGAACCACATAATAAAGAAACCATTAACAAAATGGTAAAAATCATGAAAGATCCAAAAGTTCAAAAAATTGCAGTTTCAGGTCATACCTCTCCTGACGGTGACAGCTTCGGAACAACTTTTGCAATGGCTAATTTGATTAACCAAGCAACCGGTAAAAAAGTTGATGTATTCGTATTTGGCGACAAATTCCCATCACATTACGACTATTTGAACACAAATCCTGATGTAAATGTAATCGTTCATAAACCTGGAAAACCAGAACAAGCTGATGACGTTGCTCAAAAATATGGCAAATATGACTTAGCAATTGCATGTGACTGTGCTGAAACAAAATTAATGGCTCCGGATTACAGAAAAGGTGTAATGAACAAAGCGACTTATAGCTTCAAAATTGACCACCACCCATACAAAGAAGAATACAACGAAAAATGGGGCAGAACAGTTAATAACAAATACGCAAGAACTGAAAACTTAATCGATTCAACATTACCTGCAGCAGCAGAAATTGCAATGCAATTCGTTGAGCCTTTAGGATTAAAACCAGAAAAATTAAGAAAAGAAACTAAAGATGCCATGTTTACAGGCATGTTAACTGATACAGGTTGCTTTAAATACGCTGGAACTCCAATGACATTTGAAGATGCAGCATTATTGATGAAAGCTGGCGTAAACAATCGTGAAGTTAACTTGAACGCATTGGGAAACACTCCAAAAGTTGTTTTAGACGCTGAAAAAGTTGCATTAAGCAAAATTCAATACTCAGATAACGGTAAAATCGCATACTTCATTGAAGACGCAGATATTAAAGCAGCAAAAAAAGCTTGTAAAGCTGCAGGATACGGACAAGAAGGTAAAGACGCAGTAAAAAATGTTTGCGGAAGACTTCCTGAACTTGAAGGTGTTGAAGTAGGTTTCAAAGTAGCAGAATTCGGTGGTGCAGCGGCACTTTCAATCCGTAGCAGAAACTTTGATGTTTCTGAAATCGCTAGACAATACGGCGGTGGCGGACACAAAAATGCAGCAGCATTCCAAATTCCGAAAAACGGACGTTCAACAGAAGAAACAGTTGAACAATTCGTAAAAGAATTAAGTGTAAAACTTGAAGAAGCTGAAAAAAATACAAAAAAATCAGCATAAAAA
>CAZKJV010000091.1:0-6340 GCA_964553175.1 uncultured Muribaculaceae bacterium
CTTTGTCATTTTAATTCTCCAGTTCTTAACTTATTAATTCTGTCCCTGAGTTGCATTTGTACTTTTAATGCTTCAGTTTCATCATTATTTGCATTTTCATATATTTGTTTTAATTGTTTATGTTCTTCGTCACGCTTACAAGCTTCTATTTTATCAATATTTTCCTTTATAAGGGATTCAAATTCGTTTTCCTTTAGTCCTGTAAATGTATCTGAAACACAAATTAAATCTGTGATTAACTCTTGAACGTCTTCATTTTCTACAAATTCAACATATAATTTATCAATGAGTTCATTAACATTATTTACGGTATTTACTAATTTGTCAATTGTATTTTTTACAATTATTAACGTTTTATTTGTAAAATTTACACTTTTTATTTTTTCTGACAAATTTCCCAACAGAAATGGGCTACTATTTATAAAATACAAACTGAGTAGATTTTTTTGCGCTATTTCGTCGATTTTTGAAGAAATTGTTACATTTGTTGATGAAATTTCAGGTGTAATAAAATCGTTTGATTGCGAAACAGTAACATCTTTTTGTAGTGCTTTGTCGTCAATATCTAATGCTGATGCGACTATTTTTACATATTCAGATTGGATAACAGGGTTTTGAATTTCGTTAAGTATAGGTAAAATTTCTTTTACAAGTTCTGATTTTTCTTGTGGTGTTGAAATGTTTTCACGTTTTTTTAATAAATTATCAAGTTGAAAATCCAAAAGTAACGGTGCGGATTGGATATAAGACTTAAATGCCTCTGCCCCTGCGGTTCTTATGAATTCATCTGGGTCTTTGCCCTCTGGTGGTGAAATTACACGAATTTCGCAAGAATATTTGTCATCGTTTGTTGCTACGTGTGATTCGTCAAATTGTTTGATATTTCCAAGTCCTTGAAATGCGGTTTTTATTAATTCTCCACCTCTTTTTGTTGCGTTTTGTCCGGCAACGTCTGTATCAAAAGACAAATAAAGACGTCTGTTTTTGGTGTATCTTGAAATTAATTTTATGTGTTCCAGAGTTAAAGAAGTTCCACAAGAGGCTACGGCATTTTTAATCCCGTGTGCTTGTGCTGAAATTACGTCAAAGTATCCTTCCATGATGATTACTGCGTCTTCTTGTTTTATTGCTTCTTTTGCTGTGTATAAGCCATATAAAATACGGCTTTTGTTATAAATTGGAGAGTCTGAAGAATTCAAATATTTTGGATTTTGTCCATCTTCAATTGCTCTTGCTCCAAAAGCAATACAATCACCGTTTTCACTTTGTATCGGGATAATTATTCTATTTCTAAATCTATCAACATAACCGCCTTGATTGGATTTTAAGATAAGTCCTGCTTGTTCAAGAATAGAGTCGTCAAATTCACGTTTTAAATGTTTGTATAACTCATTTGGTTCTTTAAGTGCAAGTCCTAATGAATAATTTGAAATAACCGCAGGGGTAATATCACGGTTTGCAAGGTATTTTACGGCAACGTTATCACTTGAAGAATTTAATAAAATATCTTGATAAAATTTTACTGCTTTATTGCAGGCATCTATCATTAATTTTTTATCGTCTTTATTTTTACCGCCGTCTGATTTAAATTCAGGTAGTTCAATGTTATATTTTTGTGCTAAATATTTTATAGTTTGTGAATAATCCCAGTTATGAATTTTCATCAAAAAGGTAATGGCATCACCACCAACGCCACAGCCAAAGCATTTAAAAATTCCTCGTTCTGCATTTACGGAAAAAGATGGAGTTTTTTCACCGTGAAATGGGCATAAGCCCCAATAATTTCCGCCTTTTTTCTTCAAAACGACTTCTTCAGATACTATATCAACAATATCTATCTGATTTTTTATTTGAAATACTGCTTCTTCATACGCCGATACCATAGTAATATTATTTTAACATAAAATTACGTGGTATAATCAAAATATGGAAAATTATTTTATAGATACACATTCTCATATTGATATGATTGAAGATATTGCATTAGAGGATATTATCAAAAATGCAAAAAATGTTGGTGTGAAGAAAATAATTATACCTGCCGCAAATGAAAGTTCTTTTGAACCAATGCTTGAAATTTGTGAAAAATATGAGAATGTTTTTTGTATGCTCGGAATTTTTCCAGAAGAAGTTAAAACTTGGACAGATAAGACTTACGAAAAAATCATAAATCTTGCAAAGAATAATAAAAAAGTTGTTGGTATTGGTGAAATTGGGCTTGATTATTATTGGGATACAAGTTTTGTAGACTTGCAAAAAGAGATTTTTATTAAACAAATTGAACTTGCAAACGAATTAAATTTACCTATTGCGGTTCATGATAGGGAAGCTCATAAAGATATTTTCGATATTATAAAAGAATATAATAAAAATTCAGCTGTACTTTTGCATTGTTTTTCAGGAAGTCCTGAATTTGCAAAAGAGTGTGTAAAAGAGGGTTTTTATTTAGCTTTAGGTGGAGTTGTAACTTTTAAAAATGCTAAAAAAATGAAAGCAGTTGCAGTTGAAGTTCCTCTTGAACATTTAATGCTGGAAACTGATGCTCCATATCTTACACCTGTTCCATATCGAGGAAAAACAAATCAGCCTGCGTATATTCCGTATATAGCAGAAGAAATTGCGAATTTAAGAGGTGTTTCGGTAGAAGAAATTGCAAAAGTTACGACAGAGAATGCAGAAAAGGTTTTTAGAATTTGAAAAAAGAACGATTAGACAAATACCTTACGGATTTAGGTTATTTTGAAAATAAAAGCAAGGCTGCTGCGGCAATTTTGGCAGGTGATGTGCTGATTAATGATGAGAGAATAACAAAAGCCGGTTATCAAATCGGAATTGAGAAAGAGTATGATATCCGTGTGAAATCGATGCCATACGTTTCCCGTGGCGGTTTTAAACTTGAAAAAGCCATAAAAACTTTTGATGTTGTTATAAAAGACAGAGTTTGCTTAGATGCAGGTGCTTCAACAGGTGGTTTTACGGATTGTTTGTTGCAAAATGGGGCAAAATTTGTTTATGCGGTTGATGTTGGTTATGGTCAATTGGATTGGAAAATTAGAACTGATGAAAGAGTTAAACCAATTGAAAAAACTAACTTGAAAATTTGTTTGCCTGAAGATATTTACGCTGAAAACGAACAAAGAGCTGATTTGTTAGTTTGTGACGTGTCTTTTATTTCTTTAGAAAAAGTTTTGCCAAATTTTAAAAAGTTATTGAGTGAGAAACAAGAGTTAATTTGCTTGATTAAACCTCAATTTGAGGCTGGTAAAGAGCTTGTTGAAAAAGGTGGCGTTATACGAAATAAAAATACGCATTATTCTGTAATTGAAAATGTTATTACTTGCGTAAAAGAGTTAGGTTATACAGTTTTGAATCTTACGCATTCTGCGATAAAAGGACCTTGCGGAAATATTGAATATTTAATTCATCTTAATAATTCTCAAAATGAAAGTATTGAGATAAATATTAAAGAAATTGTTGATAATGCTTTTGAGGAACTTAATCCGAAAAATTAATTATTTCCCGAAGAATTTCATTATTGCACCGATTAAACCGTCGTCTTCTGCAGATGCATCAGCGTAATCTTTCTTTTTAACCTCTAATTTTTCAATTTTCTTTTTAATTTCAATTGTTTCATTTTCACTTATTGCAGAAGATGAAAGATATTTTGAGTAAAAATCTACTGCTTTGTCGTGAGCTTTTGTTTTTTCGTAAGCTTTTGCAAGTGATTTTAAAATTCTTGAATTTCTTTTGTCGATTTCATAAAGTTTTTCAAAATATTCAATAGACATTCTGTAATCGCCGATACTTTCACGGAATTCGCCTAAACGTTCTAATGCTTTTTTGTTTTGTGGCTCTAATTTGTAAAGCTTTTCGTAAAATTCTATTGCGTGAGTTCTGTCTTTCATTTCGTCTAAAAGTTCAGCAATTGTGATGATTAGGGCTGAATCTTCTGGCTTAGAGTGATGAGCTAACATGTATTCGTTCAATGCAACATCTTTGTTTCCTCTGATGTAGTTATATTTTGCCCAATTGTAATGTTCTTCAAATTCGTCGCCTTTTTCTTCGTAAATTAAAGCTCTCATTTGATAGATTAATGGTGAATTTTTATCAAATTTTGCAAATTCATTAACGTATTCAAACGCTTTGTCAAAATCTTTTTTAGCGTAATAAAATTGTGCAACTAAAGTCAAAAATTTCTGATTTTTTTTGTAATCGCTTTGCATTTCGTTAATTTTATTTTGGGCTTCGTCAAAATGTTCATCTTCAATTAAGCAACGTAATTGGATTAATTTGTCTGATGAAACTTTAGACGCAGCATCTGTGCGATTGTTTTTCAAATAAATTTCAGCAAGTAAATCTTTGATTTTTTGGTTGTCGAAGCCGTCTTTGATTGCTCTTTCAAGGATTTCTGTTGCACTTGATAAAATGTCTTCTTCCTCGTAAATCTTTGAAAGATTAATGTACGCTTCAATTGGAGCATCTTGAGAATCTAAAATTCTTAAATATTCGTCAATTGCGTTATTTTTTTTGCCGTTTTTGTCGTAAATTGTTGCAAGAATAAATCTTGTCATGTTTGCTTTTTCTTGATCAGGAGCTTTGTCTAAAGCTTTTTTAAAATCTCCTGCGGCATGTTCAAATTTTTGTTGAATAAGGTGTAAATTTCCTCTGTAAGAATAGTATTTAAACTTGTCAGTGCTGATGAACATGTCCATTAATTGTTCGTAAGCAACTTCATTTGACGGGTCTAATTCTAAAATTTTTGAAAAGTAATTTTCTGCCTCATCGATTTTGCCTAAAATTGAGGCTACGTGGGCGGTTCTTTGTAATAAATCAACATTTTGCGGTCTAGAGGTCAAAAGTTTGACGTATTCGCTGTAAGCTTCTTCGTAATTTTCGTCTTGCTCGTATTTTTCTGCTAATTCAATTGACATTATTATTACCTTTCATATTGTTTTGTATTTTTATTTTATAATAAATTCTTTTTTTGAGAATATTACCCGATTCGTTAATTAAATTTGTTTTGTGATTTTTGAATACCGTTTTCTAAATAGAATTGCACGGCCTCATTTGCAAGTTTTAACGTATCTTTTAATAAAGACTCTTGCTCTTTTGCGAAATTTTGTAAAACAAAAGCTTCAGATGGGATAGGCGGTTGAGGTCCTATGCCGAATTTTAATCTGTCAAACTTATTTGTTCCGACGTGTTGAATAACTGATTTTATACCGTTATGACCACCGTCTGAGCCATTTGCTCTAAATCTCAATTTACCTAATTCAAGCGATAAATCATCGTATATTACTAAAATATCTTCAACTTTTATTTTGTAGTAATTCATCACAAGACTAACAGCTTCGCCTGATAAATTCATAAAAGTTGTAGGCTTAATTATAATTATATCTTCGTTGTTAAATTTTATTTTTGTAAAAAAGCATTTTAATTTTGATTCTTCTCTAAACGAAAAATTAGAATTTGTAGCCCAAAAATCGACAGTCATAAAACCTGCGTTATGACGTGTAAAGCAATATTTATCCCCGATATTTCCGAGTGCAACGATAAGTTTCAAAATTTATCCTTTTTGTTCTGTGTAAAACGTTCTTTATAATTATAATTTTAACGCAAATAAATATTACCAACGGTATTATCTACCTTTCGCTTAACAAAATGATAAAAAACGGTTAATTTATGATACACGGAGACTCCAAAAAAGTATCAAAATTATAGGGGAGATAACTAATGAAATCACAACAACAAAAACAAATCATAAATGAAAAGAGTTCCAAAAAAGTTGCGGACTTTTTAGAAAAAAGCAATTTACATAAAAAGGATTTTGCGGAAATGATAGGCGTAACATTGTCTTATGTTTACAATCTTATAGATAATGCTATACCTTTTTCTACAAGAGGAACTACGATTGAACGTATTGCAACTGTAATGGAAATAGAGCCTGATGAGTTTGAGGAGTATAAAATTCCTCAAGAACCGATATTGATAGATGAAACGATAGAGTTTTTAAAGGATAAAATGGCTAAAAAAGGTCTAAGTGTTGTCAACTTTTTGAAGTCTTTTCCAAGAAAAAAACGACTTGAAACGGTCGATATATTGCGAGGGGCATTACCTTTGCCGATAGATTTTAAAGAGTTGAGCATGATTGGACAGGTTTTAGATTTAAACAAAGATGAAATATATCCGATTTGGGAAAGTAGGGTCAAACAGGTGCTGGAAAACGGCGGAATGAATATTTATGCTAATGCAGGACTTGTAAACTCAATGTTTGAATGTGCAAAACGACATATTGATAAAAACTAATAAATCATACAAAATCAAGTAATAAAGGCAATTT
>CAZKJV010000092.1:0-6225 GCA_964553175.1 uncultured Muribaculaceae bacterium
ATAAAAGAGGTAAAAAGGGCGGTTTTGACAAAGTCAAAACCGCCCTTTTTTTATTCAAATTAATCTTAAAATTAATTTTTAGCTTTTGGACCTGCTGCAACGATTTCTGCCGGCATGTTTGGATATTTTGATTTGAAGTTATCTTCAAACATTTTAGCCAATTTGTTAGCTTGTTCGTCGTAAGCATTTTTGTCTTCCCACATTCCACGAGCATCAAGTTTTTCGTCTGGAACGTTTGGACAAGTTGTTGGATAGTCAACATTGAAGATGTCGTGATGTTTAAATTCAATGTTATCAAATGAGCCGTTTAATGCAGCTGTAACCATTGCACGAGTGTAGCTCAATTTCATACGTTTTGCACCTGATGATGCAGAACCGCCTGCCCAACCAGTGTTTACTAAGTAAACTTTTGTGCCGTATTTATCTAATTTATCACCTAACATTTTTGCATAAACTGATGCGTCCATTGGCATAAATGGTTCACCGAATAATGTTGAGAATGTTGGTTGAGGTTCTGTAACTCCACGTTCAGTACCTGCTAATTTTGAAGTAAATCCAGTTACAAAGTGGTACATAGCAGCATTTTTGTCTAATCTGCTGATTGGAGGTAATACACCGAATGCGTCAGCTGTTAAGAATACAACAACTTTTGGAATACCGCCTTTTCCTGGGATTTGAGCATTGTTGATGTAATCAACAGGGTAACCTACACGAGTGTTTTCTGTTAAGCTACCGTCTGCGTAATCAGGTTCACGAGTTTCTGGGTTTATGATTACGTTTTCAACTAAAGAACCGAATTTAATTGCGTTGTAAATATCAGGTTCGTTTTCTGCTGAAAGGTTGATACATTTTGCATAGCAACCGCCTTCAAAGTTGAATACGCCATCTGGTGACCAACCGTGTTCGTCATCACCGATTAATTTTCTAGCAGGGTCAGCTGATAATGTTGTTTTACCTGTTCCTGATAAACCAAAGAATACTGCTGTTTCGTGAGTTTCTGGGTCCATATTTGCTGAGCAGTGCATTGGTAATACATTTTTCTTAGTCATAATGTAGTTCATTGTAGCGAATACTGATTTTTTGATTTCGCCAGCGTATCTGGAACCGCAAATAATGATTGTATGTGCTTCATAGTCAATTGCAATACAAGCTTCTGAATTTACACCGTCAACTTCAGGATCACATTTGAAGCCTGGAGCACAAAGGATTGTGTAATCAGGTTCACCGTAGTTTGCTAATTCTTCTTCAGTTGGTCTGATTAACAATTGGTGAATAAATAAGTTTTGGCTTGCAAGTTCGTTTACAACTCTGAATTTTTGAGTGTAAGTTTTGTCTGCACCTGCAAAACCGTCAAATACGAATACTTCTCTATTTTGTAAGTATGCTGCGATTTTACCTTTGATTGCGTTAAATTTTTCACGACTGATAGGGCGATTTACTTTACCCCAAGCGATTTCGTTATGAATGCCGTCAGTATCAACGATAAATTTATCGTGAGGTGAACGACCTGTATATTTTCCTGTTGTTACAACTAAAGCACCTGTGTTGCTAAGAGTACCTTCGCCCAAACGCAACGCAGCTTCTGTTAATTGAGCAGGAGACATATTGCGATAAACTGCTTTAGGTCCAATAATACCTAATTTTTCAATTCCATAAGTTTCCATTATCTACCTCCTTAATGTAGTTTTTAAACATCTTCTTTAACTTTATTATAAAAACAAGTTTTTTGCAAGATTTTGTGTAAAAAATACAATTAATCAGTAGTGGTTATTATACGTGAACAAATTGTGATATCATTGCTAGTTCGTTTTGAGGGTTTGGCACAAGGGAGTCGATGTTGCAAAGAATTCCGATTACAACAAGTAGTGCGATAACCGACAAAATAAGGAAGAAAAATCCCATTAATCTAAATTTGAAAGAGTTTTCTTTTTTTAGTACGGCAATTAAACAAGGTAAAACTCCGAATAGAGTTACAATTCCGATACCGCCTGCGATATTTAAAGCTTTGATAAATACATCTGGCCAAATAATTGCTGTAATTACAGGTGGCACGAAAGTTACTAGACGTACGATGTAGCGTTTATCAATTTTGAATGTATGAAATAAAATATCTTTTACGAAATTCATTAAACCTAATCCGTTAGCAAGGAATGAAGTTGTAATTGCAATCATTGAAAATGCAACGGCAAGGATTGTGAATAGGCTTGAGTGCAAAACATTACTCATTGGAACTGTTGCAGGTAAATTGTTTACGTATGCTGTTAATAATCCGTTGTCGCCTGTTCTGTCAAGACAACCAATACCGCAGAAAGTCCAAGCAATATTCATAATGGCAGCTGTTATCATACCTAAAATCATTGCTTTTCTAAGTAAATTTACGTCCCATTTTAATTCTTTGCATAATGTTGGAATAATATTGTGGAAATGTGATGCCGTAACAACCAAAGGAATTGTTAAACCAAAGTATTTCCAGTGAGTTTCAAACAATCTAGGAGTTGAAATGTTTGGTAAGCTTAAAATAATCAATCCGATAAATGCTAAAAATAAACCTAAAATTAAAACTGTATTATATTTATGAATAATTGATAAATCTAAAATGGTTAAAACGACGAAAATAACTGAAAGTGCTAAAGCAACGTATACGTGAGCATCTGATATGCCTAAAATATCAGACATAATTTGAGTACCACCTGAAATATATGCGATAAGTACGCCGTATAGTAAAATTGCGTTTGTTAAAATCGCAACCCATTTACCGATTTTACCTAAATAATGTCCATAAAGACTAGGGTAGTCAAAATGTTCGTTTTTTGCTTCGCCTGCTTCTCTTGCAAGTACGTCGGCTGTAAATAACATTAATGAACTATATAAAAAAATTGATAACAATGATGGAATTGCCCCGACTAAACCTAAGCTTATTGGTAGAGCTAAAATACCTGCTCCGATAAGGTTTCCTACAACAAGTCCTGTCGCTGCAATTAATGCAAAATTGTTATTATTTTTCATATCCTTCCTCTCGTTTAGTGCTATGATAAAACAAGCATGGCATTTTTGCAAGTTTAATGGGCTTTTTTGAAAATTTTATGTAATAATTTAAATGGAAAAAGTAAAGGCTACATTATGGAAATTGAAAAAGTAAGTGCGTGTCCAACTGTTGATAATTTTTTTATTAGAAAAGTTTTGACTTCTCAAGAATTTTCTGAAATTCAAAAAGTTCAATTTATGAAAAATAACAGAACTCAAATAAAATCGGCACTCGAAAATGATGTGATTACGTGTCAAGAATTCAAATTGTTAATGGAAAATCGTCCGATTATAAAATTTCGCCCATTGAAAAATTCTCTTACCAAAAGAGGGGATAAATTAATTTTAGCTAAAACATTAAACATACACCCCTCAAGTGTTGACGGATATATAAAAAATGTCACAGAGGATTTGAAGCAGACAAAAGATTTGGATTATTTAACTTCTGATAATGTAAAAAAGATACAATCTTATGTTTACAGACACGGTTCAAAAGATGAGGTTGTTGTATTTTTAGATACTGAATTAAAACAATCAAAAGACTTATTAAAAACGTTATATACAACTTTACAATATGATACTGGCGGACTTGCTGATTATTTTGTTAGACCTATTCACAGAATGAATAATTCTACTTTTACAAAATTGTATAACGTAATTGATAACAATTTAAATACTGCAGAAAAAAATGGTTTTATAACAAAAGAACATAAAGAGGCAACTGCAAAATGGGCGTTATGTCAGATTTATAAAATTCAACAAAACTCAAAACTTGTAAACGCAATAAAAACTTATAAAAATTTGAATTAAATGTAAAAAAATATGAATGACATTTGAAATTTTGTTTAATGTGGTATTAACAAAGTAACGATAAGCAAAAAGGATTTGCTTGTTTTAAAATGGATTTTATTTTAACCTCAATTAAAAAATACAAGCGTATTGTGTTTATATTGTTGTAAAAAAGGAGAATTGCGTATGGATATTTCTTCTATATCTGAAATGATGAAATCGTCTTTTTCTGTAAATAAAAATTCGAGTAATTCAAATAAAAAAACGTCAAATAATAAGCTTGAAAGCAATAAGCTTAATCAAAAAGACGAGAATAATATCGCTAGTAAAATTATCATCACTAAAAAAGGTCAAGCCGGTTATATGCCACAAATGGATTTAGACGACGACGGTCAAATTTCATTAGAGGAATTTAATAAATATTGTGAAGAAAATGGAATAAGTGAAAAAGAAAAAGTTGCTTTGCTTACTGTAATGAACTATGGAAAAAGAGATGCAAAAGTTGCGGAAGAAAGTGAAGACGTGAGCAAAGAAATAAATGCCGAAGAAGAAAAAGAAACCGAAAATGATGAAGAAAACGAGATGAATGTTTATGCGAGAAAAGGTGATGAAAAATATAACGAAAAAATGGACGAAAATGAAAACGGCGTAGTTACTTATGCTGAATATATGAAATATTTGAGAGATAGAGGAGAAAAATCAGCAGAGAGCGACTCCGATTATCAAGTTGAATTTGTTCCGTCATCTGAAACTAAATCAAAAGAAACGGAAAGTTCAACTGAACAAGAAAATACATCAGAGGTAGAATTTGAGGCATAATCGTGAATAAATTTTGGGTTGGAATAAGGTAAAAGCCTTGCCAATATTGGCAAGGCTTTTTTATCTCTTTATTGTTTTAGTGAAATTTTAATTATTGGAATGCACACATTCTGTGAACTCTGACGAAGTTTGTTCTTCCTGTGATTAATTTAGGAATTGAACCTATGATAATGACTCTGTCATCTTTTTGGAATGTAGTTTTTTCAAGTAATAATTTATCAATTTTTTTCAATAAATTGTCTGTCAAATCTACGTCCCAGTTTTTTAATGTAGGGTGAATATCCCAGTATAGATTTAATTTTCTGCAAGTTTTTTCCATATCAGAAACTGCAATAACAGGAACTTTCGGTCTAAGTTTTGAAAGTAATTTGGTTGTGTAACCTGTATGAGTGAATGCAAGAATTGCTTTTGCACCTAGATAATCAGCCATTTTTACTGCAGCACTTGCAATTGCTTGTGGAGTTGGTTCATAGTCTTCTTTCATTTCCAAGTCTAGATTGTATGAACAGAATTGACTTGCTTCCACATCTCTTGCAATTTCAGCCATCATTTTTACCGCATCAACAGGGTGTTTACCCATAGCTGTTTCACCTGATAACATAACCGCATCAGCCCCGTCAAGAATAGCATTTGCAACGTCTGAAGCTTCTGCTCTTGTTGGGATAGGTTCTTCAATCATTGATTCAAGCATTTGAGTTGCAACAATACAAGTTTTTCTGTAATTAAATGCTGTTTCAATTATTCTTTTTTGAACCATTGGAACTTTTTCTGGCGAAAGTTCAATACCTAAATCTCCTCTGGCAACCATAACCGCATCTGTTACATCAAGGATTTCTTCAATATTTTCAACTGCTTCAGGTTTTTCAATTTTTGAGATTACCGGAATATCTGCACCGAAGTGGCTGATATATTTTTTAGCAAGTAAAACGTCGTCTTTATCTCTAACAAACGATAATGCAATGTAATCCGCATTATGTTCTACTGCAAATTTAATATATTCAACATCTCTTTCAGTGATTGCAGAAACACTTCCGGTTCCACCAGGGACATTTATGCCTTTTCTTGGTTTTAAGAGTTCACCGTGAATAATTTTTACGTGAACTCGAGTGCCCTCTTTTTTTAGAACTTGAATTTTAATTTTTCCGTCATCAAGTAAAATGTATTCGCCCTCGTGAACGTCATCTGCAATACCTTTGTAATCAACAGGCACGATGTGTTGATTAGTTTGTTCTAAACCGTATTCCAAAACTAATTCTTTACCAACTTCAAGAGGAATAGGTTCAATCAAATTACCTACTCTGATTTTTGGACCTTGTAAATCTACCATTATCGGAATAAAAATTTTTAATTTCTTTTCTATTGCTCTGATTTTTTCAATTGTTTTTGCGTGTTCTTCAACAGTGTTATGTGAAGTGTTTAAACGGAACATTGATGCTCCTGCGTTAACCAATTGTTCAATGATTTCTTCATCACAACTTGCAGGTCCTAAAGTTGCAACAATTTTTGTTTTATTTCTTTTTTGTTTAATCATAAAAATATCCTCTTATGTATATTATTGACTATTTTAAGCGGATTTTTTGTACCCACCAAAGT
>CAZKJV010000093.1:0-6173 GCA_964553175.1 uncultured Muribaculaceae bacterium
GTCTGATAGTGTTGTTTTTATTGTATTGTGCAACAATCGGAAGAGATTTCGGCATGCAACAGATAAACAAAGTAAAAGGCATGTATTTTGTTTATCTTGGCGACAAAGCTTTTAAAGAACACCGAATGCAAGACGCAATAGACGCTTATCAAACAGGCTTAAATGCTTTTCCTGGGCATTATGAGGCTTGGTTAAATTTAGGTAACATTTTTGTTGCTTACGAAGATTATTTTTCTGCTACACAAGCCTATGAAAACGCTATTTTAGCAAAAGATAATTACACTATGGCAAGAATGAACTTAGGAATTATCACCGCAGAAAAATTAGGAGATTTTGACAGTGCAATTATGCAATATCAATCAATTGTCGCATCTCAACATAAACTTATTGCAATACCTTTTGTTTTTAACAACAAAAAAAGTGAAACCGTAAACAAAGCAATTGCATATTACAACATGGGTAGAGCATATTCGCAAAAATCACTTTACTTGCCAAAAGAAAAGAAAAAAGAAAAACGAGAATTACTCGGAAAAGCTGCGGTTGCTTACGAAAAAGCAGTTCAAATCGTAAAAAATAATTATGATATGAATTATAATTTAGCTCTAACATATCATCTATTAGGCGATTACAGACGTGCTGGAGAATATTATTGCAAAGCAATAGATTCTGAGCCTATGCACTATGAAGCACACTACAATTTAGGCTTAATGCTAAGACATTTGCATCAAGAAACCTACGCCATTGATGAACTTGAAAAAGCTGCGGTTTTATCAACCAGTGGTGCTCAAAACCATTCAAAATACATCTTTGACGTTTTAAGTGCTGTTTCAATGGAAGCTTTGCAAAAGGGATTATCAGGTAAAATTTCCGACGTTATTGACAAAAAATTAGCAGAAGAAAACAGCAAAAATACAGATAAAAAGAAACAAAAGAAAGAACAAGAAAAGAAAAATCAACAAAAAGATCAAGTGGTATTAGTAAAAGGAAAAGTTTCAGCATCTGAAACAAGCGAATCTGCAATCATAGAAAACTTTAGGAAATGTAATTCAAGACATTTGTTTGAATACAAATAAGAACGGACTCAAAATTGAAAACTATCGCATATATTTGTAGTTATGAAATAAACGAAAACATATCAACCGAAGAACTTACTCAACAAACGGCTGATATAAAAAATTTTTGCAAATGTCATGCAATAGAGTTGGACGAAATAAGCGAAGAAACAAGTACAAGAGATGATTTCAAACCGGTACTTCTTAATTTAATGAGTACAAAACTAAATTCTTCAGACAAATTAATAATCACAAACCCTAATATAATCAGCAGAAACGAAGATTTTAGAGAATGGATTATTGATGAATTCAGAAGAATGAATGTTGAGATAATCTACTTAACTCAAGATTTGGAAGAAAAATCCTTCATTTTTGACAAAAACATTGCAAACATCACGGAAAAAATTAAAAATATACCGTCATTACCTGAAATTATAACAAAATCAATAGAAATAATGCAGGATAAAAATACATCTGCAAACGATTTATCAAAAGTTATTTCAAACGATATCGGACTAACAGCAAGAGTTTTAAAACTCGTAAATTCAGCTTATTACGGTTTTCCAAAACAAATTTCAACAATACAACAAGCAATCTCAATCCTTGGTTTTACAACTATAAAAGGGGTTATTTTATCTGCAAGCATCTTCAAAATGTTTTCCGATAAAAACAATCAAACGTTTAACTATAAGGATTTTTGGAAACATTCTTTACTTGTAGCGACAGGTACGAGAAAATTATCAAAATATTTAGAAAATAATTTAAAAGACGATATTTTTGCAGCAGCATTTTTGCACGATATTGGAAAAATAATTTTTGCCCAATACGATAGACAAAATTATTCACAAGTTTGCAAATTTGAAAATTTAACCGATAAAGAATACATGAAAAAAGAGGAAGAAATTTGCGGATTAAACCACTGCGAAATCGCAAATATTGTTGCGTATTCTTGGAATTTACCTGAAATTTTCTGTGATATTATAACTTATCACCACTATCCGCAAAACAGCTTTAAGTTTGAAAAAGAATGCACAATCGTATTTCTTTCAGATTTAATTGTAAAATCAGTGATGAGTAACGAAAACTTAACCAATGATAACATTCCTTTAGATTTACTTGAAAATTTAGGAATTTCGGTGGACAATATGTATAGTGTACATGACGAATTAGAAGAACTGGCACTGGATATAAATAATATCGACAGTTTTTTTGAATAGACGACGGAAAGGGTTGTTATGAGTGAGGCATTTGAAAACGAAAATGTAAACTCGAAAGAATTAGATTTTTTAGCTCAAGTTTGTATAGGATTAACCCAAAACTCTGATCCTGCAGATATTATTGAGGCACTTTCTGATTCTTTTAGAAGCCTTGTAAAATTAGAAAACTTAAACATTTACATCTATGATGAAAATACACAAACCCTTAGAGATTACACAAAAAGCTGGATAGTTATCGACGAAATTCACGACAAAACTTATACAGACAGACTTTATCAAGTTGTTAAAAATTCAAAATATGACGACTTTTTGATTAACGATAACAGCATTAATATAAAAGAATTCTGGGATATTAACAAATACATCAGCACCCGTAAAAATACAATTTTATTCCCACTTATGAAAGGGGATACTCCTTACGGATTGATTGAACTTATTATCAATTTGACCATCTCAGATATTTTGACAATCGACTTTTTCAAAGCGTTGATTATTGCAGCTTATCAAATTTCATTAAAAATCCAAAACAAAGTTTTGGCAGACAAAATGCAAGCCAACATTGACTTCCACGAATCAATGAAAAATATTGCAAAAATCATTGAAACTCAATACGATTTAAGCTATATCATTCCACTAATCGGTGAAATGATTGACAAATTTATTTCAGACCACTTAATCTACATCTTCTTAAAACAAAACGGCGAATTCAATCTTGTATGGCCAATGGCATGCCGTGATACGAAAATTTTAGAAATGGTTAACAACATGAATGCCGATACGCAATATTTATTGACAGACGACAACAAAATCGGTTTATTCCCTCTTGTTGCAGCAGACTTGTCAATTTTAGGTTGTATCGTTGCTCATAGCCACGTTGATAAATTATCTCAAAGAGAAATTGATTATATCGACCAACTTACAAAACAATCATCAATCACAATTCAACGTGCAAACATGTACGCAGAAGTATTACAACACGCAACATTAGACGCATTGACAGGTTTGAACAACCGCCGTCAATTTGAAGTTCGTTTAAAACAAGAAGTTGCAGCAGCAAAACGTCAAAAACGTCCGCTCTGTGCAATAATGCTTGATATTGACTTCTTCAAAAAAGTAAATGACAACTATGGTCACGCAGTTGGTGATGAAGTTTTGAAAAATGTTGCAGAAATAATCAAAACAAGCTTAAGAGAATCCGACATTCCGTCCAGATACGGTGGTGAAGAATTTGCAATTTTACTTCCTTACACAAAATTGGAAGAAGCCGGCAGTGTTGCTCAACGTTTAAGAAGTGCAGTTGAAGCGAAACACGTTGACTTGACAGGTGTAAAAGATGCAAAAATTAGTGAAATTCAAGTTACAATAAGTGTCGGCGTTTACCAATACCAAGAAGGTGACGAACCTCAACAGTTATACACAAAAGCCGATAAAGCGTTGTATTTTGCAAAAGAACACGGCAGAAACAAAGTTATTATCAATAGAGGATAAAATGAAATCATTTGAGGTAATTTGTAAATCGCTTAAAGATACATCATTTTTGGCTGAAAAAATAACCCCTCTTTTAGAAAACGGCTGTTTTATATGCCTTTTTGGAGAAATTGGTGCAGGAAAAACCGCATTCGTAAAACTTGTAGCCGAAAAAATCGGTATTTTAGAACACGTTACAAGTCCAAGCTTTGTAATCTTAAACGAATACCACACAGGCAAACTACCTGTTTATCACTTTGATTTATACAGATTAGAAAACGTTGGCGTAAAAACAATTTGCGACGAATTAAGAGAATATTCTGAGGGCAAAATTTTGACTTTTGTAGAATGGGCAGAGTTTTCACAAGAGGAAATTCCTTTTAATAGACTTGAAATAAACGTTACTTACGAAGAAGACGACAGCAGAAAATATACGATTAGTGCTTTCGGCAAAAAAGAAGAAAAAATTGTAGAGGAGTTGGAAAAATGTTACTAACTTTTGACACTTGCCTTGATAAAACATACGTCGGTTTAGCCGATAACGAAAAAATACTTGATACAAAAATCATTGAAAATAAAGATAAAACATACCACTCAGCGTATTTAATTTCAACAATTGCAAAAATTTTAAAAGAAAATAACTTAACTCCAAAAGATTTAACTGCAATTGCAACAAACTTAGGTCCTGGGAGTTTTACCGGAATAAGAGCTTGCACAACAGTTGCAAGAGTAATGGCACAACAATTGAACTTAAAAACTATAGGTGTATCTTCTCTTGAAATTCTTTCCAAAGTAAAAAAATCTAATAAAAAGAATTTAGTTTTACTTGATGCAAGAAAAAATATGGCATACGTTTGGGACGAGGAAATTTTAGGTGCAATTGCTATTGACGACGTAAAAGAAATGGTTACAAATAATGATTATAACATCATTTGCGACGATAGTATGTATGAAATTTTCTCTGAATTATCAAACGAAATAACATCATACACAAAAATTAATCCTAATCTTGCAGAAATTTTAATTGAAATTGCAAACGAAAAACTACAAACAGAAGCAGGAGATTGGAGAAAATTAACCCCCTTATATATTCAACCACCACCTGTTTTCGGAAAATAATCGATAAAAACGAAAAGATAAAATTATTTTGAAAGGGAAATAATGAAAAAATTTTTAATTCTTTTTGTGTTATTGGGAATTATTGCAACGGCAAACGCAACAGGAACTCCTCAATGGAATGAATTTGCACCTGAAGGATACGAAAACCCAGTAATATTAACAGATGAAGAAATTGAACTAAAATCACAAGAACTTGCAGACACGCAATCTAAAAGATTTTACTGCAAATCGGATAGCACAACTGCAAAAGTAATTAGGGGAATTACGATTTTACCTGCAATAGATTGTTTTTGTGCAAATAAAATATCAAAATCAAACCATAAATCAAACTTATACCAAGAAAACAAAAAAAATACTTATTGGTTAAAAAGAAAACAACAGTTTGAAAACGAACTTAAGACATGCAAAAACCTTTCAAACTATGAAAAAGCAATGTGCTACATGAAAATCAGAGAATTAGAACTTCAAAAAAATCATAACCTTGAACAAAAACAAAAACTACAATCAATCCAAAGACAACTGCAAATAAATAATATGCAACAAAACCAAATCTATAATCAAATGCAACAACAAAAATATAAATAAAATAAACATTAAAAAAGAGCCATAAGGCTCTTTTTTAATAATTGGGCCCGGAGGGGTTCGAACCCACGACCAAGGGATTATGAGTCCCCTGCTCTACCGCTGAGCTACAGGCCCAAAGTTTATTTATAATTGGTATACATGCTCTCAAACTAAAGCTGTATACCCTTTTACCGTATCAAAAATTTTTAAGAATGTCAACAGCCTTTTTTATTTTTATAGACTAGAATGAACAAACACATTACTTACAACTTGTTTTTGTTTCCCAGTTTAATTCTTCTGGACATTTTAAATAATCCATATTATCATTTAAAATAATCCAAGATGTCATATTTTGAGACCCATTAGCACCTCTGTAAAAATCCCCCTCAGTTGGATCAGAATACACAGTATCAGGTACCAGATCAGAAAATTCATAAAGCATGAAATGAAAGACATCAATCCCGTCCTTATTTTGACCTTTATTTGGACCATCTATATCTACATGGATTCTAGCATCACCAAGACAAAAATCATCTGGAAGAAATGCTAATGCCGTACCGTCAGCAAGAATAACAGATAAACCATTTAAAGATTTAATAGATTGATAATAATTATTTGTATATTTGGTTCCGTCAATTAAATAATAAGGATTTGTAGACCAACAACCAGTCGACGTACCACAATTTTTTGAAACTTTTAAAAATTCTGTTATACGATCTGCAAAACGTGCAACTTGAGCAACTTCCGTTGTATC
>CAZKJV010000094.1:0-6089 GCA_964553175.1 uncultured Muribaculaceae bacterium
CCCATCGTCTAGAGGCCTAGGACACTTCCCTTTCACGGAGGCGACGGCGATTCGAATTCGCCTGGGAGTACCATTTTAAAAGCCACTCAACTGAGTGGCTTTTAAGTTTTATAGATTTTTGATTAAACTTTCAAATTCTGGGAAGGAAATATTAACCCATTGAAAATCGTTAATTTGAACGGGCTTTTGAGAGATTAATCCTGCGATATACATACTCATTGCAAGTCTGTGATCGTGGTAGGTGTTTATTTCGCAATCCCCTTTTAAAGTTTTCTTTCCGTGTATAAGCATGCCGTCTGGTGTTTCTTCAATATCAGCACCAAATTTGCGTAATTCTTCAACGACGGCTGTTATTCTATCGGATTCTTTATTTCTTAAATCCATAGCATCTTTTATTATCGTTGTACCTTCGGCTTGTGTTGCCATAACTGCAATTATCGGAATTTCATCTATTAATCTCGGAATTAGACTTCCTGAAATTTCGCATGCCTTTAAATCTGATGTTTTTATTCTTAGATCTCCGACTTCTTCGTTTGATATAAGTTTTTTATCAAGAATTTCAACATCTCCACCCATATTTTTTACGACATCTAAAATACCTGTTCTTGTTTGGTTTAGTCCTACGTGCTTTAAAATTATTTCTGAATTTGGTACGATTAAACCCGCTACAATAAAGAAAGATGCAGAAGAAATATCTCCGCAAATATCAATATCTTTTGCGATAAGTTCAGATTTTTCTATAATGGTTGTTGAGTTTTGGCAATTTATATTTGCACATAAATACTCTAACATTAATTCTGTATGGTTTCTGGATTGGTATGGTTCTGTAAAAATAGTTTTTCCGTCTGCATGTAAACCTGCAAGTAAAATGCATGATTTTACTTGTGCAGATGCAAGTTTTGAAATATATTCCATACCGTGTAAATTTTGTCCATAGATGTGTAAAGGAGCTTTAAATTCGTTTGATTTAATGTTTGCACCCATCATTGTTAAAGGTTCTATAACACGTTTCATAGGACGTTTTGAAAGACTTTCATCACCATATAAAACTGAATTAAAATTTTGCCCTGCTAAAATCCCTGAAACTAAACGCATTGTTGTTCCAGAATTTCCACAGTTTAAATCGTTTGTTGGTGCAATTAATTTACCTTTAGAATTTATAACTAAAGTTTGTTCATCTTTAAATTCCACATCTAATCCAAGATTTTTAAATAAATTTAGGGTTGAATGACAGTCTGCACCTTTAGAAAAATTTTTAATTTTTGCGTTTCCGTTTGCTAAAGCTGATAGCATGATTGCTCTATGTGATAGCGATTTGTCAGATGGGATAACGATTTCCCCTTTTAAGCCTTTAGTATTTTTTTCAACAATTTTATTCATATAAAAATTTTAGCATAAACCATTTAGAGGATAAAACTAAAAAAGCCCTAAAGTTTGTTTTTTGACTTGCGATATAAAGAACATAAGAAAACCGTAAAGGTTTACTTACCTCCTCCCCAAGTCTAGTAGCCGCCGATTAGGTGGCTTTTTTTTATGAAAAATTATTTCAAAGTCTGGATTAATTCTTTGTATGCGTTGGAGTAATATTTATTTGCAAGTATTATTCTTTCTGAATAATTATTTTCTTCAAGTTCTGTTATAGCTTTTTCAAATTCTGTTTTGTCTGTTACAAAATAGACATTTTGTAATGCAAATATTTTTGTCAAATTGATTTTTGATAAAACATATTTAATTATTTCTAAATCTTTTTCGTATAGAATAATAGGATTTTTTGTTTTTTCTGTTGCTAGTGATAATAAATAGCCTAATTCTAATCCGCAAATTATATATATTTTGGGTTCATTAGAAATCTTTTCCAATATTTTTGTATTTTCTTTTTGCGGATTAATCTTGTCGTTTAAACAAATTCCATTGTTATATAATACTGGAGTTCCGTTTTCTGCACTTGATATTTTTAAATTAGAAATAAAATCAACTTTTTCAAGACGATTTTCAATATCAAAAGTAGATTTTTTAAAAAATAAAATATTTTGGTGTAAATAATACTCATCACGATTAAGCATTAATCGTACGCACCTTCGTGATGGTAAACGTATTTGTCATATTCTTCCAATGGCATTGGTCTTGCGTATAAAAAGCCTTGAGCAATATCACAGCCTGCTGATTTTAATGTTTCAGCTTGTTCTTTTGTTTCGATACCTTCGCAAACAACCATAGCTTTTAAGTCTTTTGCCATGTGGATTACGTGATTTAATACGATAAATCCTCTTTCCGTGCAAGTTGCTTCGTTGATAAAGCCTCTGTCAAGTTTTAAGATATTAACAGGAAGTTTTCTCAACATATTCAATGATGAATAACCCATTCCGAAGTCGTCCATTGCAATTGTAAATCCTAGATTTTGAAGTCTTACAATTGTTGAATTTACAGCACCTTCGTTGTCTAAAAATGCACTTTCTGTTAATTCTAATTCTAAATATTTTTTAGGAATGTCATATTTTTGAACTAATTCTTCAATAGTTTCAACCAAATGTTCATATTTAAAGTGAATTCTTGAAAGATTTACAGAAATTGGCAATGGCTCGTAACCATTATCAAGCCAAGAACGAATTGCTGAGCAAGCTTGCTCCCACATAAATTTGTCAACTTCAATAACAAAGCCATTTCTTTCAAAAAGAGGAATGAATTTGTATGGTGGAATCAAACCTTTTTTAGGGTGTTTCCATCTGATTAAGGCTTCTGACCCACAAGGTTTCATTGTTTTCATATCAATTTTAGGTTGTAAGTACATTACAAACTGTTTGTTTTCTAATGCAGGACGCATTTCGTCTTCAATTTCTTTGTCTGCAAGTATTGCTTGGCTTAGTTTTTCTGTAAAGAATGCATATCTATTGCCTACAAGACCTTTAATTGTACGTTTTGCAAGGCTTGCTTTGTCGCACATTGCATTAATTGGAATTGCTGTGTCGTTAATTCTGTAAATACCGAATGATGGAACAACTTTTAATGTTAATTTTAAATTGAATATATCTTCAGAAATAGAGTTAATTAAAGAAATTAATTCGTTTTCTTCTTTATATTTATACATTATTGCAAATACGTCGTCGTTTAATCTTGCGTAAATGCCGTTTTCTTCTATCGTTTTACTTAAGATTTTTGCGATATTTTTTAGAATTGCATCACCTTTTTTGATACTATAAAGTTCATTAATAATTTTAAAATTATCAATATCCATAAGGATTAACGCTAAATTTTCATCAGGTAAAAGTTTTTTGAGTAATATTTTTTCGGATTCCAGATAAAAACTAGCTTTGTTCATGCTCTTTGTAATATCATCTTGCAAAGCCATATCCATAACTATGTTATCTGAACGTTGTCTGATAATGAAGTTATAACGAATACCAAGCATAACAATAATGTTTATTAACATTACGCACATAATTGCATAGCGTAAAACTGCATTTGTATTGTGGCTTATGGCACTGAATGGTAAAATTGCAAGAATTTTCCAATTGTTGTATCCAATAGGAACAAATGCTGCAACTTTTCTTAGTCCGTTTTCATCTTTAAACCAATAAGTAAAAGGTTTTGTCGCATTCAATGCTTCTTTACGTAGTTTATTTGACACATCGTCAGTTTCAAATATTGATGATTTTAAAACTGTTTTTGGGCTTTCATCTTTTAAGATTAAATGTCCTGTGCCATCTAAAATGTGAATAACAGCTTCATCGTTAAATGCTGTAATGTCAATTGCTCTAGAGTAATCATAAGCACTGTGAGCACCTGTTAAAACAGCAACAACTTTTCCGTTATTTTTTACCGGAACTGAGTATAATACAATTAATTTGTCTTCATCATAAAAGCAATTGATGAAATCTACAAATCTATTGCCTTTTATACTTTCTTTGAAATAGTTAAAGCCTTTTACGTTAATGTTTGGTGCAAAACCTTTTTCTGCGTCATATATAACTATGTCGCCATTAGGATATGCCAATCCCATAGAGTAAAATCGAGTGTCTTTAATTGCGGTTTGTAAACCTGTTTTAACGTAAGCTTTGCTTAAATATTTTGGTTCTTTTTCAAGAAAATGTGCATATACATTTAATGTTTGGAAATCACCTTTTATAAGGTTTTCAGCAGAAACTGCACTTTGTTTTGCAACTTCTTTAATATGTCCTTCAATTTCAATACGTTCATTTCTTAAAAGGAATTGAATAAACAATACAGATAAAGTTAAAAGCACAATAACAACGGCACTAACTCCGACAATTACTTGTGTGCGTTGTCTTTTACCTGCTTCCAGTTTTGATATTATATTTGATGGCACTCGTGTCTACTCCATTTCCTCTAATCGGATTATAAAACTCTCAAGTTGATTTTGCAACTCTTTACGGGTTCCATTGTTACAAATTATAAAATCTGACTTTTTTATTTTGTTCTCTTGTGGAATTTGTGCAGAAATTCTTTCTAACGCTTCTTTTTTTGTAAATGAATTTCGCTTCATAAGTCGTTGCAGACGTATGTCGTTGTTTGTTTGGATAAATAAAATTTTGTCAAATAAATCTTGCCAATTTACTTCAAATAATAGCGGTATTGATATAAAAATAAATTTGTCTTCTTTATTTTCTTCAAAAATATTTAGAAGTCTTTCTTTTAACTTTGGATAAATAATATTTTCAAGTTTCGTTTTTAAATCCTTATTTTGAAAGACTAAATTTCCTAATTTTTTTCTTGATATTTTATTTTCTTCTAAAATATCAAACTCTTGAAATTCTTCAATAATTTTATTTGAAAATTCTTCTAAAATTTTATGCGAAAGCTTGTCTGTATCAAAAACTTTAAATCCTTTTTCAATCAAAAAATTTTCAGCAGTTGATTTCCCAGATGCAATATTTCCGACAATCGCAAATTTAAGCATTTTTGCTCGCAATCTTTTTCAAATATTGTTTTAATTCTTTTATTTGTTTAGGTTTTATTGGTTTAAATTCACCTTTTTTAAGTCCGTCTAAAGTAATTGTTGCGTGTTGAACACGTTTTAAAACTTGGACTTCAAATCCTAAATAATCAAACATTTTTCTGATTTGACGGTTTAATCCTTGGTATAAAACAACTTCTAAAAGAGTTGATTTATTTGAAATTTCAAGTACATCAACTTCGGCATAAGCGATTTTTCCTTTTTCAATTTCAATTCCCGATGCCAGTTGATTAATATGGTTTTGATTGATTTTTCCGTCAATTCTTACCATATAAACTTTTGGAACTTTAACTGACGGGTGAGTTAAATCATTTATCAAATCTCCGTCATTGGTTAGTATTAACAGCCCTGTTGAGTCTTTGTCTAATCTTCCGACAGGATTTAACTGTTGCAAATTTTCAGGTAAAATATCATAAATAGTTTTTCTACCTTTTTCATCATTTGAGGTTGTTATATAACCTGCGGGTTTGAAAAATTTATAATATTCGTGTCTTTTTGGGTGAATAAGTTTTCCGTCAATAAAAACTTTATCTTTATCTCCAACAAGAAATCCTAGTTCTGTCACTTTTTTGCCATTTACAGTAACTTTTTCTTGCTCAATTAATTCATCTGCGGCTCTGCGTGAACAAATTCCTGCTGATGCGATATATTTATTTAATCTGACTTTCGTACTCATTATCTGTAACCTTTTTTACAAAATTTGATAAATCTTCAGGAAATTTTCTGTAAATATTTCCATCGTTATGTGTTGCAACAACTTTTACTGTTGCTTCTATATGAAGTTTTTGAGTTTTTGCACAATAAATTTTTTGAAGAAACGTCATTGAAATTTTAGAAAATTCTTTTAATTCTGTTACAACAAGAAGTTCTTCTTCAAGTTTTGCAGGTGATTTGTAGCGAACATTAATTTCAACAACAGGCAAAGTTATATCTGCATCGTAAAGTTTTGAAAGGGTGTACCCTGCATTATCGCAAAGTCCCATTCTTCCCATTTCTAACCAACGTAAATACGAACCGTGCCAAACAACGCCGTATGCGTCGGTATCGCTATAAAAGACTTTTTGTTTAAACTCGTGTTTCATATTGCAAATTTTATCACAAATTTACCTGATAAGCT
>CAZKJV010000095.1:0-6062 GCA_964553175.1 uncultured Muribaculaceae bacterium
GAATTATTTTTGAAATAGGTCGTCCATGCGGGCATGTGTAAGGCTTTTCGCATTTACGCCATTTTTTAATTAGTTCTTGCATTTGATAATAAGATAATTCTTGATTAGCTTTTACTGCTGATTTGCAAGAAGTTGTTATCAAAATTCGTTCTTCCAAACCTGAAATATTTCCGTCAATATTTTCTAAAATATCAGAAAGAATTTCTTTTGTATTTACTTTAGATAATAATTGCGGAACTTTTTTAAATGTAACTTCTTTGTCGTTTAAAACTTCAATTTCAAATCCAAAACGTTCAAATTTGTCTTTGTTATTTTTAATTAAATCTGCTTCGGTTGGTGAAACTTCAATCACGTCAGATAAAAATAGTATTTGAGATGCAACTTCTTTTTGAGTCTTAAGTTTTTCGTAAATATATCTTTCGTCTGCGATATGTTGGTCTACGATTTCCAGACCTTCTTCCGTTTCAATTAAAATGTATGTTTTTTTATATTGACCAATTATTTTTTCATCAGGTTCAATTTCTTGTTGTGTTTCTATTTTATTAACAAAAGATTGTTGATTTGTTTCAAAGGTTTTAATACTTTTTTGAGGCTCGTAAGACGGTTTTGTTGGGATATTTCTAACTGGTTGCATAAAAATATCTTGAACAGGTTTAACGGGCGTTTCTTTGCTTATATAAACGTCGTCTTGAGGTTTTGGTGTGTTAAAATTGATAACACTTATTGTATTTGAAGCTTTTATTTCAGAATAATTTGAAAGAGCCATATCAATTGAAGCGTATATAAAGCTAAAAATTTGATTTGTATTTTTATATCTAACTTCTTTTTTTGTTGGGTGAACGTTTACGTCTACATCTGTTGGTGGCAATTCCAAATTTAAAACGACAAACGGATATTTTCCTTTTGCCATAAGATTTTTGTATGCCGTATCAATTGCTTTTTGAAAAACAGGACATTTTACAATTCTTGAATTGATATAAATATTATATTTTTTGCTTGAACGAGTGTAGTCGGGAGTTGTTACAAACCCAGAGATTTTTAATCCGGATAGTTCATCTGTTTTATAAACTTCTTTTAAATGGTTTAATATATCACGAGAAAAAACATCTTTAATCGTCGTTTGTAAGTTATTTAGACCGTTTGTTTTAAGAATTACTTTGTCGTTATTTTTTAATTCAAAAGCAATATTTGAATTTACCAATGCCAATGATTGGATTAATTCTTGAATGTATGAAAATTCTGTTTTTGGACTTTTTAAAAACTTTAAACGGGCAGGAATGTTGTAAAACAAGTTTTTTATAGACATTATTGTCCCAACGGCACAGCCTATTTCAGTTGATTTTACTTCGGACTCTTGGCATTCTACTTTTGTTCCGTAGTCGTAATCTTTTGTTCTTGTTGTACAAGTTACTTGTGCAATTGAAATTATACTTGATAGGGCTTCTCCTCTAAAACCTAATGTTTCAATAGCATAAAGGTCATCAACATTTTTAATTTTGCTTGTTGCGTGTTTTGAAAAGGCAAGTAAAATGTCGTCAGGGTGGATACCACAACCGTTGTCCGCAACACGAATATCTCTGCAATCGTTGTTTACGTCGATTGTAATTTTTGTAGAGCCTGCATCAATTGAGTTTTCAACAAGTTCTTTTACAACAGATACGGGGCGTTCAATAACTTCACCTGCGGCAATTTGATTTATTAAGTTTTTGGATAGTTGTGTTATTCTTGCCATACTTATATTTTAGACCAAAAATGTTTTGAAATAAAGTAAAAATATCCTCTGTTTTGTGTAGGGGTTTATTATAAACATCATCTTTTTATCTGATTTTATATTTGAAAAGATTTTATATTATAAAGACACAAAGAGGGACAGAGGATAGTAATTTAATGGTTAAATCTAATTTAAAAGAAGTACAAAAACAACGTACTGAATTAAATGTTGTAACAACGAATCCGATTAAGACAACTGCTTATAATGATATTAATTTGAAAGAATGGAAAAATTATCCTGAAGTAAAAACGGATACTCTTTGGCAGTTTCCAACAAGATTAAAAACAGGTGGTCATTCAAATGAATACCACGGAAATTATATTCCACAAATCGCACAACAATTGTATCAACGTTACACAAAGAAAAATGATATTGTCTTAGATTTATTTTTCGGTTCAGGCACTTCTGGTATTGAAGCAATGAACGAAGACAGACGTTGTATCGGTGTTGAATTAAAAGAAGAATTAGTTGAATCTGTAAGTAAAAAATTTACTGAAAAACAATTAATTACAAAAATGAATTTGATTGCAGGTAATTCAGCAAGCGAAGATATCAAAGACAAAATTCAAGCAAGATTAGACGTTATGGGAAGAGATAAAGCTCAGCTTTTAATTCTTCATCCGCCTTATGATGATATTATTCGTTTTTCAGATAGAAAAGAAGACCTTTCAAACTGTGAATCAACAGAACAATTCTATGATATGTTTGAAAAAGTTGCTAAAAACGGTTATGACATGCTTGAAAAAGGTAGATTTGCAGCATTGATTATCGGAGATAGTTATAAAAATTCAGAAGTTCAACCGTTAGGTTTTGAATGTATGCAAAGAATGAAAGATATTGGTTTTAAATTAAAATCAATTATCGTAAAAGATGTTCAAGGAAATGAAAGAGCAAAAGGCAAAACTGCTAATCTTTGGAGATATAGAGCTTTGCAAGGCGGATTTTCAATTTTCCAACACGAATACATATTTATTTTTCAAAAAGTAAAATAAAAATTAAAAAATAAAGAGATTTATAAACATTTCTCATTTACCCCAAACCCACCCACATTTCACACACAAAAAAGTGTCGATTGCAATTTTGTAATCGACACTTTTTATATTTATTATTTTTTTAGGTTCTATGATGCTCCGCCGATTGATAATCCTGTAAAGAAGCTAATTACCATTAAGCCTACGATAATACAGTAATAAGCGAAGAAATTCATAGAAAATCTTGCAACAAATTTCAAGAAATATTTGATACAAAAATAACCAACTACTCCAGAAACGATAGTTCCTAAGATTATTCCTGTCCAGTTGTAACTTGTAAGTTCTGACGGTTGAATTTCAAGAATAGGATAAAAAATTGATGTTCCCAAAATAATAGGCACTACAAGTAAAAATGAAAATCTTGTACTTGTAACTCTATCTAAACCTGAGAATAAACCTGTTGCAATTGTCCAACCGGAACGAGAGAACCCTGGGAATACTGCAAGCCCTTGTGCAAGTCCGATTAGGATTGCTTTTTTTAAATCAAGTTTGTCTGTTTGTTTTTCTACGTGTTTTGATTTGAATTCGCTGAAAAATAGTACAAAACCTGTTAATATCAGCAAGAATGCCACTATTTGCGGATAAATTAATAATTTTTCAGTAATATCTTTTAGAGGATAAGCAATTGCAAGTGTAAAAATGGTGCCGATAATGATGTATAAACCCATTTTTGCATCAGGATTTGAAAAGTCTTTTTTGAAAAGAGCTTTAAAAAATTCTACTGTAATTGTCCATAATTCTTTTCTAAAATAGATAAAAATCGAAATTAAAGTTCCAAGGTGCAACATTATGCTTAAAAACGCTTGTTGACTTGATTCGGCATCGATTGTTGCTCCTGTTAAAACAGCATAAATATTTGATGTAAATACAAGGTGTGCAGAACTTGAAATTGGTAAAAATTCACTTAAACCTTGAATAATACCCATTATGATTGCTTGTAAAGTAGTCATTATTCAGCCTCGTAGTATGTTGCACAAGAACCTTTGGTTTCCCAAACAGAAACTTTATAAAGTTCTACGTAAATTTCTTTCATTTTGTAATATACGTATCTTGCGATATATTCACTGCTTGGACTTTCGTTTTTGAATTCTTCAATTTCGTTTAAGTCTTGGTGGTCTAAATCCGCAAGTACTAATCTTAAATCTCTTTTTAATGCTTTAAAGTCAACTAAAATGTTGCTTTGGTCAAGAATATCACCTTTTACAGTAACTTCTACTGTCCAGTTGTGTCCGTGTTGTTGTTCACATTTTCCACCTTCGTAATCTAATAGATGGTGTGCTGCTGAAAATTCTACTTCTGCACTAACTTCGTACATATTTAATCCTCCTATTATTTTCCTTCTGAAACTGTATATTCTTTTTTTATACCTTGTGCATCAAGGATAAAATCAGTTAATTCTCTTACTGCACCTTTTCCGCCGTCTTTTGATGAAATGAAATTGCATACGCTTTTTACTTCATCAACTGCATCATTAGGACAGCATTTTAAACCTACTTTTTCAAGTATGCATAAATCCGGCAAATCGTCACCCATATATGAAACTTGTTCGTAAGTAAGGTTATATTTTTTCATAATTTCTTCCAATGCAGGAAGTTTATATTTTTGACCTTGGTATAATTCTGTGATATGTAGGTTTTCGGCTCTGTGTTTTACTGTTCCGTTATTTCTAGCGGTAATGATTGCTGTTATAAAACCTGCATTTTGAACTCTTACTAATCCATGACCGTCTTTTACGTTAAAAGATTTGTATTCAACTCCGTTTTCATCGTAAGTAACTTCACCTGTTGTCATAACGCCGTCAACGTCGAATGCTAAAAGTTTTATTTTTGATGCTTTTTCCTTTAAAATATCATTCATTATGCAACCCCCGCTTTTAATAAATCGTGTACGTGAACAATTCCTTTAGGTTTGTTGTTTTCGTCAACAATCGGAAGTGCCGTGATGGAGAATTTTTCCATTAAATGTAAGGCACTTGCTGCGTAAGATGTTGATTTTACTGTTTTTGGATTTTTTGTCATTGCATCTGTAACGATTAAATTATCTAAATCTTTATATTTTAACAAGTTTCGTCTAATATCACCATCGGTTAAAATACCTGTTAATTCGCCTTTTTCATTGATGATAATAGCTAAACCCAATTTGTGTTCTGAAATTGTTTCTACAACATCTGTGAACAATTCTGTTTCACTTGCAATAGGTAAATTATCAGATTTCATAAGGTCTGCAACTTTGTATGTAAATCCTTTACCCAAAGTTCCTGATGGGTGGAAAATCAAGAAGTCTTCTTCTGTAAACCCTCTTCTTTCAAGTAAACACATTGCAAGAGCATCACCAACGGCAAGAGTCACTGTCGTTGATGCGGTAGGAGCTTTACCCAAAGGACATGCTTCTTTTTCTACCGAAATATCTAAAAAGATGTCGCTTGCTTGACCCAATGTTGAATTTTGATTACTTGTCATTGAAATGATTGTTAGCCCGAAACGTTTTAAAAGTGGTAATAAATTCAATAACTCTTGAGTTTCACCGCTATTTGAAATTGCAATAATAATATCATCTTTTGTAATAATACCAGAATCACCGTGAGTACTTTCAGCAGGGTGTAAAAAGTATGCAGGAGTTCCCGTAGAAGATAGTGTTGCTGCGATTTTATTTCCGATATGTCCTGATTTCCCCATACCGGTTATGATTACTCTGCCTTTGCAGTTGTAAATTGCATCAATTGCATTGTTAAATTGTTTTTCGTCTAAATTATTTTTTATTCTTAGTATTGCTTGAGCTTCAATATCTAAAACTTTTTTTGCAGTTTGAGTTAAATTTAATGTTTTCATGATTTCTCCGTTTTTCTATATTATACAATAATCTCATACAAAAGTATTAAATTAATACAAAAGTTCAAAATTTTGTAATGTTTTGAACGATATGTAATGTATAAGAGAGAGAAAATATGTTACAAGCAAGAGTTCAGAATTATTCCGTTGCTCCAATTGAGAAAAATACGGACAAAATTATTGATAATATTAAGAAATCAATTCGCAAAAGTAAAACTGCGAATATGACAATAGATATTTCAATGTTAAATTTAATAGATGCTTCAAAAGTTGCGACACTTGCTTCGACGTATCATTTTTTGAAGTTTGCTGAAGGTAGTATAAATTGGGTTGTGAACTCAAAAGAGGTTGCAAATATGATTAAACCTCTTAGCCTCGGTAATAATAAGTTTAGTTTTTCTTAAAATTTTAATGTTTTATAAAATATAATTC
>CAZKJV010000096.1:0-5958 GCA_964553175.1 uncultured Muribaculaceae bacterium
ATTATTATGTTAACATTTAATTAGTAGTAGTTAAATTTTTAAAAATATATGCAATAAATTACTTTTAATATAAATACAATTGAAAATGGGATTGGCGGACAGGTTATATGTGTCCGAATTGTGTGTATTTTAAAAAATAGAAAAGGTAAAGGTATAAACGAATTATGGACTTTATTTCAATGGTAGCGATTATTATAGTCGTTGTGTTAGCCGTTGTATTTACTGCCGTTCTTGTTGGACAACGTGCAAAATACAAGGCATTACAAGCAGAAGCTGAGAAAAAACAAAAAGATTTAGCTGAAAAAGAACAATTATTAGTAAAAGAAGCAATGATAAAAGCAAAAGATGCATTGCAAACTGAAAGAGAACAATTAAACGAAGAAGAAAGAGAGCGTAGACAAGAATTATCTCGTCAAGAAGCTAAATTAGCTCAAAGAGAAGATGTTTTGGAAGACAAAATCCAAGATGCAACTGAAAAATCAGAAGCTGCTCAAAGAAAAATGGATGAATTGTTAGAAAAAGAAGATTATCTTGCAGAATTAGTTCAAAAGCAAACATCAGAACTTGAAAGAATTTCAGGCATGTCTGCTGAAGATGCTAAGAAAATGTTGTTAGAGCAATTAAAGAATGATTTAGCACAAGAAGAAATGCAATTGATTCGTGAAAACGAAGCAAAAATCAAAGAAAAAGCTTTAGAACAATCACAAGAAATTTTAACAACAACAATGCAACGTTGTGTCATGGATCAAGTAGTTGAAAGTACAGTATCAGTAGTTTCATTACCAAACGATGAAATGAAAGGACGTATTATCGGTCGTGAAGGTCGTAATATTAGAACTTTAGAAACATTAACTGGTGTTGATTTAATTATTGACGATACTCCGGAAGCTGTTGTTTTATCAAGTTTTGACCCAGTAAGACGTGAAGTTGCAAAATTAGCGTTGGAAAAACTTATTTCAGATGGTCGTATTCACCCTGTTCGTATTGAGGAAATGGTTACAAAAGCTCAAGAAGAAGTTGAAAAGAAAATTCTTACTGAGGGTGAAAATGCTGCTCTTGATATGGGTATAATGGGCTTGAATAAAGAGTTATTAAAAACTTTAGGCCGTTTGTATTACAGAACAAGTTACGGTCAAAATGTTTTGAAACACTCTTTGGAAGTTGGTCATATTGCCGGAATGTTGGCTGCTGAATTAGGTGCTAACGTTTATGTTGCAAAACGTGCAGGCTTATTGCACGATATCGGCAAAGCTGTTGACCAAACTCAAGAGGGTACTCACATTCAGCTTGGTGTTGAAATTGCTAATCGTTACGGTGAAAAAATGGAAATTATTCACGCAATTGAAGCTCACCACAATGATGTTACTGCAAATACAATTGAGGCTGTATTAGTAAAACTTGCTGATGCTATTTCAGCAGGTCGCCCTGGTGCAAGACGTGATACTTTAGAAATTTATATCAAACGTCTTCAAAAAATTGAAGAAATTGTTAATAGCTTTAAAGGTATTAAACAATCGTTTGCAGTTCAAGCAGGTAGAGAAGTTCGAGTTATTGTAGAGGCTGAACAATTTGACGATTTAGCATCTCAAAAACTTGCAAGAGATATTGCAAAACGTATTGAAGATGAACTTGATTATCCTGGACAAATCCGTGTTACGGTTGTTAGAGAATTTAGAACTACTGAAATTGCAAAATAGTAATTCTTAGTTAAAAATTTTCTTACAAAAACTTATCGTGAGATTAAAAAATGGAAAATAATAAGTTAAAAATTTTATTTTTTGGCGATGTAGTCGGTAAAATTGGCAGAAATGCCATTACCGACTATCTTGCTGAAAATAAGCAAAAATATGACTTTATTATTTTGAATGGAGAAAACGCTTCTCACGGTTTTGGACTCACTCAAAAAAATTATAATCAATTGGTTGGTGCGGGTATAAATTGTTTTACTGCGGGTAATCATATTTGGGATAAGAAAGAAATATTTAATTATATTGATAGTGCAGATAAGTTGGTAAGACCTTTGAATTACCCTCAAGGAACAAAGGGTGAGGGGTATAGAATTTTTGAGGTTGGAGAGTCAAAAATTTGTGTTATGAATTTTTTAGGTCGTGTTTTCATGTCGCCTATGGATTCTCAATGGAAACTTATTGAAGAAAAAATAAAAGAGATAAAAGAAATTACTCCTAATATTTTTGTAGATTTTCATGCAGAAGCTACTGCTGAAAAAATTTGTTTTGGTAGATTTTGTGCTTCATTTGGAGTAAGTGCTTTTGTTGGTACTCATACGCATGTGCAAACTGCGGACGAAAAAATTATTGACGGAATGGCATATATTACAGACGTGGGGTTCTGTGGTGCAGAAAATAGCGTAATTGGTATGGAATATTCAACCTCGCTTGCACGTATGACAACTTGTTTGCCTGAACGTTTTGAAGTTGCTCAAGATAATGTAGCAATTATTAATGCAGTTGAAATTACTTTGGATTGTTTGAGTGGTAATGCAACTGAAATAAAAAGAATTAATGAAAAAATAGTATATGAAAAACATGAAACGGAGGAAGACTTTGATAAAGACAAGTCCTAAATGGAGGTGGAAATAATGAAAAAAGCAGATTTTCACGTCCATACGAATTATTCAGATGGAATTTATTCACCTGAAAAAATCGTGGATATTGCACTTGATGCAGGGTTAGAAGCGGTTGCATTAACTGACCACGATAATATTTTAGCCTATAACGTTGCTAAAAATTATTTAAAAGAAATCGGAAAAGAAGAACAACTTGAAATTATTCAAGGGGTTGAAGTAAATACGTTATATAAAAATTACGAAGTTCATATTTTGGGATATTTTATGAATCCTGAAAACGAAGATTTTCAAAATCTTTTAAAAGTTCAACAACAAGCCAGAATTAATCAAACACTTGAAATCATTGACCTTTTAGATAAAAAAGAGGGTATAAAGATTTCATTTGAATCTATTTCTGCTCAAGTTGCTGAAGGTGGAAGTATTGGACGTCCACATATTGCAAAAGCGATTACATCTGCAGGTGGCACTTCAAGTGTTATTGAGGCTTATAGTAAGTATATCAATGACAATTCGCCGGTATATGTACAAAGAAAAACTGTTAGTCCACAAGATGCGGTTGAGATTATTTATGATGCAGGTGGTGTGCCTGTTATTGCTCACCCTCACGATATTGATATTGCCGAATCTTTAATAAAAGATTTGATGGCTTATGGTTTGAGAGGGATAGAAGCTTACCATAGAAAACATTCACCTGCGGTTGTTGAATATTTTTCTTCAATGGCTGAAAAATTTGGTTTGATTGTAACAGGTGGTTCTGATTTCCACGCTCCAAGTCTTTTGAATGGACAAATTTTATTGGGTAAACATTTTATTCCTGAATGGATTTATGATAAATTAATCCAAGAGAAAAAACGTTTAGATATGGCTTAAAAATAGAGGATTTAACAATGAAAAATAAAAAAGCCTTTACAATTGCAGAAATTTCAGTCGTTTTAGGATTAATCGTGCTTACAGCACTTTTGGTTATTCCTAACTTGATTGAGGATAATAAAAAACTTGATATTATTTCAAAATGGAAAAATTCTTATCAAAATATTGAATATGTTTTTTCTGTTTTGAGTGCTCAAGTTACGGATACTGATGATATTCAGTTTAAAAAAGCAAAGACTGTTGAAGAAAAAGAAAATCTTTTGTTTGAATTGTTAAATCCTTATTTTAGAATGAAAGAAGAAGTTTCTCTAAAAAATTATAAAGCATATTATTTAAACAGTGCAGAAGTTAAACAAAATGAGGAATTTTACATTGATAATTTACATAAAACTTTATCCGGTAAAATTGTTGGTGTAAAATGGTTGAATGATTCTGAACAATATATAGATTCAATGCCTATTGCATTGATTTCTGTTGATTTAAATGGAATGGAAAAACCAAACAAATGGGGATATGATATTTTTGGGGTGTATATTTTCCGCAAAAAAATTGAACCTGTTGGTAAAACTTCTGATGAATATTTAATGAAAACGGATTGCTCTAAAAAAGGCAAGGGAATTTCTTGCTCTTATTATTACTATATTTATGGCGGTCAGTTAAGATAAAAGATTAAATTTGTGTGAGGGGTTATTCTCCGATAATTACCCCATTTATAATACAAGGTAATTTTGGTTTTTTCATGTCTGGGTTTGCTTCTGCATGAAATTCACAGCCATTTGAAGGTAACTTTTCTGCAATTTCAATTTTTTCTTCAACTGAAAGTGCCATATATTCTTCATTAGTCATATTAAAATTGTTTAAGTTTTTTGGTAGTTTTATCATATTATTTTTATTTGGATTAAATTATTTTTTTGCAATAATTTTTTATTGGACAGTCTTTGCAATTTGGTTTTTGAGGTTTGCAGATGTTTTGTCCGTGCGTAACGATAAGTGTATTTATGTTTATCCAATATTTTTGCGGAAGTTTTTCTCGAAGTGCAAACTCTGTTTCTTCAGGAGTTTTTGTTTTGACGTAGCCTAAGCGGTTAAATATTCTGTGTACGTGTACATCTACGCATATTGCAGGTTTATTAAATCCTTTTGCAAGTACTAAATTTGCAGTTTTTCTGCCTACTCCTTTAAATTTGCAAAGTTCTTCAATCTCGCAAGGGACTTCGCAGTTGTAGTTTTTAACAAGTTCTTTTGAAAGTTGAATTATTTGTTTTGCTTTGTTTTCGTAAAATCCAACAGGGTAAATCGCTTTTGATAGTTCCTCTTGTGTTATTTTTGACATTTCCTGCGGAGTTTTTGCAAGTTTTAGCATTCTTAAAGTTGCATGGTAAGTCGTTTTGTCATTTGTCCTTAAACTCAGAATACAAGCTATCAAAACAAGATAAGGATTTTTAAAATTTTCCATAAGTTCAACAAACTCACTACGTGGTTGTTTTGCCTCTGTTAATGATTTGACAATTTTATCTATATCTATCATGTTAAAAGTCCTTCGATATCCATATCTAGTTTTAATTTCATCGCATAGATATTATCAAGGTCAAATTGTTTTAATTTAACTGCATCTTTTTCTGTTGTAACGATTGTTCCTCGTAGTCTTGAAATTTCGTTAAAAGAGTAAGAATGATGGTCGTCAAATGTTATAGTATCAAGTAAATTAAATTTTTGTCTTAGGTAATTATAAAATTGTTCAGGTTGACCGATTGCACACATTCCAAAAATGTCAGCTTTTAGCGGAAGTACTTCATTTGTCTTTATGTTGTAAGTGTAACCTGGGATTACATCACAAACAAAAGTTTTTTCTTCATCAAAAGTTTTAAAAATTTTTGATAATATATCTTTTTCAACTTTTTGAGTTGATTTGTTCATTATAAGCACTTTATCTGCTCTTTTTAATCCTTCTAAATTTTCTCTTAAAGGACCTGCGGGTAAGTGTTTTTTGTTTCCTAGAAGTTTTTCACTGTCAATTAAAACAATGTTTAAATCTCGTTCAATTTTTCTATGTTGAAATGCGTCGTCTAAAATGATAACGTTAACTCCAAGGTTTTGGATAGCGTAATTTGCAGCTTTTACTCTGTTTGAACAGGTTAAAACGTTTACGCCTGTTAGATTTTCTGCAAACCAATAAGGTTCATCTCCTGCTTGTTCCGCTGTATAAAAAATTTTAGAACCGTTAGAAATTAAATTGACATTTTTACTTGATAATTTTCCGCCGTACCCTCTTGAAATAATTGCGACATTTTTATTTTGCTTTTTATAGTAATTTGCAAGTTCTGCAACAACAGGAGTTTTTCCTACTCCGCCTGTTGTGAGATTTCCTACTGAAATAACAAACGCATTTACTTTTTTTGATTTTAATATATTTTTGTCATAAAGAATATTTCTAAGAGTGGTTATTTTTTCATAAAAATACGCCAAAAACTCTAATATTGGCATAATCCAATGATTAGAGC
>CAZKJV010000097.1:0-5885 GCA_964553175.1 uncultured Muribaculaceae bacterium
GGTATGTGATAGAAATACAGACATTGTTAGGGAATTAGTTGAGAAATATAAAATGTCAGAAATTGATGAAAAAATAAAACAAGAAGAAAAAGATTTAAACGATGAGTATAGTGTTTTTTTAAAACACTTACAAGCAGAAAAAGAAGATACTTCAAATTTTGCAAAAACATTATTTTGTTTAGTTATCGTTTTTTGTGCAATAATTTTAGTTTTGCTTATTTCTTCAGAAAATAAAGATAAAATAGTTGAAACTTTTGGCGAAGACTCTTTAATGACAAAGATTTTATTAGTTTTGCCACAAAGTACTGCAAACAAACAACGTGTATCTTTTAACATGCCATTTGTTCAAAAACGTCAAAATATTTTGTTAGTCGGTGTTGATGCAAACATGAATGGCTCAGCTAAAGACCCTTGGACTGGTGCAAGAACTGATACTATTATAATTTTGAATGTTGACCCACGAACAAAATCTATTAACGCAATCTCAGTTCCTCGTGATAGTAAGGTTTATTTACCTGGGGATTATGGAATTCAAAAAATAAATTCTGCTCATGCTATCGGCGGAATTGAAATGACGAAAAAAACTTTAGAAAAGACTTTAGGTATAAAAATAAATCACTATATCATGGTTCATGATGATGCAGTTGCAAATATTGTAGATGCTTTAGGCGGAGTTCCTATTTACGTTGAAAAAAATATGTTTTATCATGACTATTCAGGTAATTTGCATGTGAGTTTGTCAAAAGGCTTAAATGTCTTAGACGGACGTAATGCGGTTGGTTATTTACGTTTTAGAAAAGACGGATTAGGAGATATCGGAAGAACTCAACGTCAACAATATTTCTTAAAAGGTTTAATGGAAAAATTGCAAACTCCTCAAGCAATTGAAAAAATACCTGATTTAATTGATGCAATTACGACTTATGTTCGTACAGATATGTCATTCTACGAAATTTCTCAATTTGCGGCTTTAGCAAAAGGTATTGATATTGATAAAATTGAATTTGCAACTTTACCTGGAGCTCCAAATAAACACGGGTATATCAGTTATTGGATTTTAGATCCTGAAAAAACTCAAGATATGATAAATAGAATGATTTACCGTGATAGATTTACTGATGCAAATAAATTGTATAATGTTGGAATTAGATATTCAAAAGGTAATTCTGAAATGGCAGAATCTTTAAAAACAAAAGTTGAAGAATTGGGATACAATGTAAATTGTTTTGGACCTTCTTCCATTCCACATTCTCAATTTATTGCTCATGATTTGTCTGTATCAAATGAGTTCTTTAATTGGTTAAAAAGAAAAGCTCCTGAATTAAATAAAATTCAGTTTGTTTATAATCCAGATAAATCTTATTGTACATCAAGTGATTTTACAATTTTGTTAGCAGGTGAATAGGAGTTTTTATGGTTTTTGTAATTATAATTGTTCTATTATTACTATTTTTAGTATATCTTGTAAAATTAAATCACGATTTATTAGTTAATAAGGATAATATTTTGCGTAGTTTAGCTGCTTTAGATGCGACTATTATCAGAAAAAATACTGCAATTTTGGAAATCTTAGGATATGCTCAAGACACAATGTTAAAAGAGGGTAATTTAATTAAAGAATTGTTTACTCTTCGTCATGATATTAATAAAATAAGACCAAAAATTGCAAATGCAGCAGCTAGATATCAAATGCAAATTGAATTTGATAAAAAAGTTGAATTTTTAATGGGAGCATTTGTTAGATATCCTGAATTATCAAAAAATGCAGGTTTTCAAAAATGTTTGCAAGATTATATGAATATTGAAAATATGTTTAATGAAAAAGTTGAACAATATAATTTGGCGGTTGATAGGTTAAATTGGTCTATTGAAAGTTTTCCAAGTTCTTTATTGGCAAAAGCTAGCAATACAAAAGAGCCCCCGCCACGTTATGAAAAGTAACTGAAACAAAATCCTCAAATTTCCGTCTATTTTTTATAGGAAGTATGAGGATTTTTTATGAATATTTTAAAAACAAAGCAAGCAAATTTGTTTAAAACTTGGGATAACTTAAATTACTGCGATAATGAAGACTTTGAATTAGAAAATTCCGAACCAAAAACGTTCAGTTGTATTGCAAAAGATGATGATTTGTTGCAAATGTATTTGAAAGATGTTGGCAAAACAAAATTAATTTCTGCAAAGGAAGAGTTATTTCTTGGAAAAATAATTAAAGAGGGTAAAAAAGAAGATGCTCTCAGAGCAAAGAAGAAACTTGTTCAAGCAAATTTAAGACTTGTGATTAGTATTGTCAAAAGATATATAGGGCAAGGTGTTTTATTTCTTGATTTAGTTCAAGAGGGTGCAATTGGTTTAATTCGTGCTGCCGAAAAATTTGATTATTCAAAGTCGTTTAAATTTTCTACCTATGCGACTTGGTGGATAAAACAGACGATTATAAGAGCTATTTCAAATAATTCAAGAGCAATAAGAATTCCTATTCACATGACCGATAAAATTAGAAAATATAAAAAGATTGTGTTGGATTTAACGTTTGAACTAAATCGTGAACCGTCAGAAAAAGAAGTTGCAGAGCGAATGAATTTGAGTGTGAAAAGAATTCAAAGTATAAAACGTGCGATTATAAAAGAACCGATAAGTCTTGAAACACCCGTAACTGAGGATTTGAATATTCAAGATTATATTGAGGATAAAAGTTACAAAACTCCAGATGAGCAAGCTCAAATATCGGATTTGTTTTCAAGTATCCCACATTTGTTAGAGCATTTGGACGAGCGAGAACGTCGAATTTTACAGCATAGATTTGGACTTAACAACACAAAGCCGAAAACTCTGGAAGAATTAGGGAAAATTTTAGGGTTTTCAAAAGAAAGGATACGACAGTTGGAAGATTTAGCAATTAATAAATTAAGAGCTAAAAACGATATTGAAATATTTAGAGAATATTTGGATTAATCGTTTGTCTGAACTCTAATAATTGCAACCATTGTCCAGAATACAAAGTGAATTTGCGGTCTAAAAAATACAGTATCAACAAAACCGTGTATCATAAGTCCAATTATTGATGCAATTGCCATTCCAACTGAAAGAATTTGCAATATGTTTGTATTATTTACTATATATTTATATGCGTTTTTGATTACTAATCCTAAGAAACAAACGAATGTGATTAATGCAAATATACCGCTTTCAACTGCAGTTTCAAGGTAAATATTGTAAGCACTTAACGCATCAAAACCTGTTTTCATATATAATCCGTAAACTTCACGGAAATTTTTGTTGCCTAAACCAATTCCAAGTAGCCAGTTATCTTTTAACATATCAATGCAAGAGTTGTAAACGTTAAATCTAAATGAGTTTGAACTATCTTGTCGCATTATAAATATTGATAAAATTCTTGCTCTAAGTGAAGTTACGGATAAAATCGCTAGCGAACCAAGAGCAACAAGGCTTCCTACTGTGTTTATGAATAAGTTTTTATATTTTGCCCAAAAGAATTTTGCACTAATTAAAATTATTGTTGTAATTACTGCAAAAAGTCCTAGATATGCACCTCTGCAACCTGTTTGAAATAACACATACATTGATAATAAAGCTAAAATTCCTGAAACGATTGATGGTATTTTTTTATTTTCATAAATAAAGTACCCTGTTATTGCAAAAAGTGTCGGAATTGTGCAAACTAAATATCCGCCGAATAAGTTCGGATTAAGAGGTTTTAGGGTTCCGTAAACTCGGTTAATAATCTCTTCTGGATTTAGGTATGAAGTGTCTTGCCATGTTGAAATAGCTTCCGGTCTTATTACGGTTTGTAGTAAACCGTTGAAGATTTCATACGACAAACAACCTGCAATTGTGAAAATTATCCACCATATTTTGCTTGGATTTGTTTTTAAATATTGAACAACTGATAGGTAAAAACCGAAATATATAACAGTTTTAATAAATCCTTTTAGGCTTAGCATAAATAATGATGAACCGCATAGACTTATTATTACAAACATAAAGTATGCAAGTAAAAATAGTTCAAACTTGTTGCATTCTAATTTTTCACCTTTTTTGATTAGAAGTTTTATAAACGTTAGTCCTGCTGAAATTATTGCAAAAATTCCGATAGTATCGGATTGAGCAAATACTGAAGAAACAAAGACTGCTAATATTGAAAATAATATTAGCGAGTCAATGTTTTTTAGAATTAAACTATTGTTATATAAATACCCTAATCTATTTTGAAAAAATGCAAAAAGTTTGTTAAACATAACTAACCCATATTTTGTTCTTGTTTGTTGATATCAGGTTGAACTTGTCCGTAACCTTGTTTTGGTTGAGTTTGACCGTAAGTTTGTTGGGAACCTTGTTCTTGAGGTTGTAAAATTCTAACATCCGAAACAGTTCCGTTAAGTTTGTAGCTTGGACCTTCTAAAGTTACAGGCAAACCGATTTTGATTTTGTTACCGCCAACAACAGCACCGTCTTTTGTGATTTTTGCACTTTCGTCAACTAAAGTAACTACCATATCGTATAAAAATGCTTGAGAAACATCATCAACCATTATTGCAACATCTTTGCCACCTTTGTTGTTTGGTACAAGAGTTTTTTTAGTGTCAATTCTTGCATCAAGAACTTTTAAATCTGTATAAGGTACGTTTCTGATAGTGATAAATGTTGTTTCTCCTGGGTTTATTGGTGATGTGTTACCTGTTAAAGTTACACCTCTTAAAAATACTTGGAAACCGATTGTTGCTTTTGCTTCGATTTGTTTATCAGCTGTACCTCTAAAGTGGAACATTGTAAGAACGCCCACTGCAAGTGCAATTACTATTCCTGCAAAGATAATCCAGTCAACTGGTTTGATTTCTGAAATTAATTCTTTTAATTTTTCAAAGTTCATAATTATCTCCTTATAATTCCATATTGTTTAAAGTGTTGATTAATTCATCAATTGTCGTTGTTGCACAACCGAATTGTTTTACTACAATACTTGCTGCCAGGTTGCCGATTACAGCTGCATATAATGGTTCCGCACCGATAGAAAGTCCCATTGAGTAAAGGGCTGTAACTGTATCGCCGGCACCAGTAACGTCAAAAACTCTTGAACGATTGAAAACTGGTATAATATCAGATTTTCCGCTGTCGCAAACAGAAATCATTCCGTCTGCACCGCAAGTTATTAAAACTGATTTTGCGTTTGTTTTTTCAATGATATTTTTGCCTGCATTGATAATAGCTTCTTGACTATTTAATTCTGTTTTCACAAATTTTTGAGTGTCAGGCAAATTCGGAGTCATTGATGTTACGTTTTTGTATTTGTCTAAATCTTTTTGAGCGTCAACAATAACAGTTTTTCCGTATTTATTTGCAAGTTCTATTGTTTTATCTATAACTTTTTGAGTTAACACACCAATGTGATAGTCAGAAAGTATAATTGCATCGTGATTAGGAATTGATATTTCCAAATTTTTAATGATTTTTTCTTCTGTTTCTGCTTTTATCGGAGCTTTTGTTTGTCTGTCAATTCTTACAATTTGTTGAGTAATTGATTGTGAGCAGGCACCTGAAATTCTTGTTTTTGTTACGGTTTTTCTTCCTTTTTCTTCAACTAAGAAAGAACAATCGATGTTTGCTTTTTCAAAGGCTTCTTTTAATTGACCTGCTTGATAATCATCTCCAACAACACCGATAACGCTTACTTTGCCGTCGTTAATTGTTGATGCGTTGTGTGCCGCATTTGAAGCTGCACCTAATAAAACTTTTGTTTCAGTGTGTTGTAAAATTAAAACGGGAGCTTCTCTTGAAATTCTTTCCGTGTTACCGTAAATCATTTCATCAATGGCTAAATCCCCAATAACAAGCACACGTGTGTCTTTTAATTTTTTTATATATTC
>CAZKJV010000098.1:0-5771 GCA_964553175.1 uncultured Muribaculaceae bacterium
CTTTTATTTCTATTGTTTGCTATTTAAAGAGAAATACAACAGTTTAATGTTTTTTATGGTTGCCGTTTAATGCTCGGGCGTAATTTATTTCTATTGTTTGCTATTTAAACTAAAATATGATAGTTTAATTTAAATAGTAAACAATAGAGATGAAAGGCAAATAAAAAGTCTGCCATACTTGACAGACATTAAATAAACACGAGGATATTAAGAGAGAGAGTATAAAAAATCTTTGTTTTGAACAGAATATATAAATTAATATCCTATTCTTTTAATTAATAATTTTCCTTTTTGTTTTTCTTTTCTATGTTTTTCTTAGGTTTTGTTCCTTACTCCTATATAAAGTATTTTTCGATTAAAAAATTGCCTTTTAAGTTATTATTGAGTTTTAGCCAGTTTACAAAATAAATATATTCCAAAAAATTGAGGCACACCGTTTGGCATGCCTCTTGTATATAATATATGCAGAAAAAATAAATATTAACGTTTTGAGAATTGAAATCTCTTTCTTGCTCTTTTTTGACCGTATTTTTTACGTTCTTTAACACGTGGGTCACGAGTTAATAAACCTTCAGCTTTTAATACAGTTTTATATTCTTCATTAGCTTTTACTAATGCTCTTGCAATACCGTGTCTAATTGCACCAGCTTGTGAAACAACGCCACCGCCAACTGCTTTAACACGAACATCATATTTGTCTTGATTTTCTGTCAATACTAATGGTCTGTATACCATCATTTCGATTGCAGGTTTGTTTCCGATATGATCCATTAATTTACGGCCATTAACGAAAATTCTGCCTTTACCTTTTACTAATTTAACAACTGCAATAGAAGTTTTTCTACGACCTGTTGCAATAATTTCTTTATCTGCCATTATTTAGCCTCCTTTTCTAATACGATAGGTTTTTGAGCTGCATGTGGATGTTCAGGTCCTGCATAAACTTTCAATTTTGTAAATTGAGTATCACCTAAAGTATTGTGTTGAAGCATACCCTTAACAGCTTTTTCAATTGCTAATCTTGGGTCTTTTTCCATTAATTCTTTAAAACTTGCTGATTTCAATCCACCTGGATACATTGTGTGGTGGTAGTAAATTTTATCAGTTTCTTTATTACCAGTAACTTTTACTTTGTCAGCATTGATAACAATAACAAAGTCACCTGTATCAACATTCGGTGTATATTCTGGTTTGTTTTTTCCTCTTAAAATGTTTGCAACACGTACTGCTAAACGACCTAAGATTTCATCAGTAGCGTCGATAACGTACCATTTTCTTTCAACTTCAAGAGGTTTTGCTGAATAAGTTTTCATGCTTTTTTCTCCATTATATTCTTTTAGTATTCTACTTTTAATAATGTCAATCCACTTGGACTGACTGTTTGCCCTGCTTTTGTACGGTCTTTTGCGTTTAACACATATTCCATATATTCAGGAGCTTTATTTTCCCGTTCAATTTCCAACAACGTTCCGATTATTATGCGAACCATGTTATACAAAAATCTGTTTGCTATAACGTCTACAACAACCATATCTTCATTTGTCCAACACGATGCGTTATAAACTTCGCAATCCGTATATGGATTTGAACTCCCATGATTTTTGAAACTTGAAAAATCGTGATAACCTTTAAGATAACTTAAAGCCTTATTCATTCTTTCAATATCTAAATCATACCATACTCTCAACAAATCACCGTCAAAGGCTTTTCTGTGTCTGCGATGAAGAAATACATATCTGTATTGTCTTGATTTCGCAGATTTTTGAGAGTGAAAAGTCGGCGGAACTTCACAAACATCTGATATCGAAATATCTTTTGGTAACAAACCGTTTATAGCTCTAATGAACCGAGAAGCAACAATTGGTTCATCAAAATCTACATGCACCGTTTGTCCTACCGAATTGACACCTGCGTCAGTTCTACCGGAGAAGACCGTTTTTATTGGTCTTGGATTATTATGAGTTTTTTCAACTCTTGTCAATGTACATATCGCTTTTTCCAATTCGCCTTGGATTGTTGGAATGGGTCTTTCCGTACCATCTTCGTCAAACTGAATTTGGCTACCCGCATAGTTTCTGCCTTGATATTGTATCAAAAACGAATATCTTGTCATTATACTAATTGGATTAATGCCATTTCACTTGCATCACCACGTCTTGGTGGTAAGTGATAAATTCTTGTGTAACCGCCGTTACGGTCTGAGTATTTTTTACCAATTACACAGAATAATTTTCTTAGAACTGTTTGTTTTGGAAGTTTTTTACCTTCTTCTAAAGTTTCAAATACTTCACCAGTTGCTACGTCGATATATTTACCGATTTCTTTGTCGTAAATAAATTTAGCAGCTTGACGACGAGAAGTTAAATCACCTTTTTTTGCTAAAGTGATTAATTCTTCAACATAAGGTCTTAATGCTTTTGCACGTGCCAATGTTGTTTTGATTTCGCCATGAGTAAACAATTCTGTTGCTAATGCACGTAATAGAGCGTCTCTTTGGTCTTTTGCTCTACCAAGCGTATGTTTTTTTGTTAAGTGTCTCATTTTTCTGTCCTTTATATCTTATATTTTTATTTTCGTTTTATAAACTAAACTAATTCTTCTTCAGGCATTTCTGGATTTGGAGCTAAGTCTAAACCGAAATGATGTAATCTTTCGATTACTTCGTCTGAAGATTTTTTACCGAAGTTTTTAATGTTTAATAAATCATTTTCTGATTTTTTCAACAATTCTGCCATTGAGTTAATACTTGCTCTTTTTAAGCAGTTATAAGCTCTTACTGACAATTCTAATTCTTCGATTGAAATAGTTGTTGTTTGTTCTTCTTCTTCAACAACTTCTTCAACAGCTTGAACCGGTTGGTTTACAACAACTGGTTGACCAGAAATTGCAGCGATTTGCATAAAGTGGTCAATCAATAATTGAGCTGATTGAGAAAGTGCTGTTGTAACATCTAAAGAACCGTTTGACCAAATTTCAAGAGTAACTTTGTCAAAATCAATTGAATCGCCTACACGAGTAGGTTCTACATTGTATGCAACACGTTTGATTGGCATAAATGTTGCATCGATAGGTAACATATCAATTGATTGACCAGCTTTTGAATCTCTTGGAACATCGTGAGCAACATAGCCTTTGCCAGTTTCTACAATGATGTCTGCGTGGAAGCTACCACCATCAGCAATTGTACAAATTAACCAGTCAGGGTTAACAACTTTAACGCCTGCAGGTAATTGAATATCACTTGCTAATACAGGACCAGCGTGGTCAATATCAATTCTTAAGTGTTGAGGTTCTTTAGAATCAGTTTTGATTACTAAACCTTTCATATTTAACATTACGTCAATAACATCTTCAACAACACCAGGAATTGCTGTATATTCGTGAGTAATACCTTCAATTCTTGCTGATGTTACGGCTGTACCTTCAAGACTTGATAACAATACACGTCTTAAAGAGTTACCGATAGTGTTACCAAAACCTTTTGCTAAAGGTTCGATAACAAATTTACCGTATTGTGAACCGTTTGAATCTGTTGTTGTATTTACTGTTTTAATTTTTAATTCCATTCTTTTTATTCTCCTAATTTTTGGATATTGTTAAAACTACATAATTCTATCTAGCATTTACTATTTAGAATAATATTCGATTACAAGTTGTTCTTTAAGTTCTGGATCTAATTCTTCTCTTTCTGGAACTCTGTCAAATGTAATCTTCATAGCATCATTGTCTTTTGTAATCCAAGCAGATTCGCAAGGCATATCAATCATTTCAATAACGCTTTTTACGAAAGATTGGCTTCTTTCTCTAATAGTAACAACATCACCAGCTTTTAATAAGTAAGATGGAATATCAACTTTTTTACCGTTAACTAAGATGTGACCGTGGTTAACGATTTGTCTAGATTGTTTTCTTGTAATACCGAAACCAGCTCTGAATAATACATTATCTAATCTAGATTCCAAAATTTGTAACAAGATTGTACCTGTAACACCTTTTTTTCTAGCTGCTTCGTTATAATATTTAGCAAATTGTTTTTCAGATACTAAGTAAGTTAATCTGATTTTTTGTTTTTCATTTAAGTGTAATGCGTATTCAGAAAGTTTTTTTCTAACAGCACCATGTTGACCTGAAGCTGTTTGACGCATTGAAGAAGTTAACTTTCTATTTGATAAGTCTTTTACTCCGTAGTTACGGAATAATTTATTTCTTGCACCTGTATATTTTGACATTGTCTTTTCCTTTTTTCTTTCTTGTGTTAATTACTTTCGTTTTAATCGATTGACCTTAACGTAAACTATACTCTACGTTTTTTAGGAGGTCTGCAACCATTGTGAGGAATTGGAGTTACATCTTTGATTAAAGTGATTTCCAAACCTGCAGCTTGAATAGCTCTGATTGCTGTTTCACGTCCTGAACCAGGACCCTTGATATAAACTTCTACTTTTTTCATACCTTGGTCAATTGATTTTTTTGCAACTTGTTCTGCTGCTGATTGTGCTGCGAATGGAGTACCTTTTCTTGCACCTTTAAATCCTGAAGCACCTGCAGTTGCCCAAGCAATCGCATTACCTTGTGTATCTGTTGAAGTAACGATTGTATTATTGAATGTTGATTGAATATGAACAACACCTTGTAATACGTTCTTTTTTTCTTTTTTCTTTGTTGATTTTGGTCTTGCCATTTTTTTATTTCCTTATACTTTTATTATTATCTTCTAAGTACCGATTTACCTAACTACGCTGTTTTCTTTTTAGTGATAGCTAAGCCTTTTTTACCACGACGAGTTCTTGCGTTTGTTTTTGTTCTTTGACCTCTGCAAGGTAATGAACGTTTGTGACGCATTCCTCTGTATGAGTTGATTTCTTGTAAACGTTTAATATGCATTGATACTGAACGTCTTAAGTCACCTTCGATTTCGTAATTACTTAATTCTTCACGTAATAATTTGATGTCTGCATCTGTTAAATCATCTGTTCTTAAATCTTCAGAGATACCTGTTTTTTCCAAGATTTTTTTACTTGTAGCAGGTCCGATACCGTAGATGTAAGTCAATGCGATAATCATTCTTTTGTTACGAGGTAAATCTACCCCTGATAGTCTTGCCATTTTTCTTTCCTTTATACTAATTAATTTACTTTCTTTTATTATTCGTTAATTCTAATCAATTAACCTTGTCTTTGTTTGTGTTTTGGGTTTTCACAAATAATTGCAATTCTGCCTTTTCTTTTAATACATTTGCATTTGTCACAAATTTTCTTTACTGAACTTCTTACTTTCATTGTTTTACCTTTCTATATTTTCATTCTATTTTAGTCTGAATGTAATTCTGCCTCTTGTTAAATCGTATGGAGTCATTTCAACTTTTACTTTGTCGCCAGGTAAAATTCTGATGAAATTCTTTCTAATTTTGCCTGAAATATGAGCTAAAATCTCATGACCGTTTTCCAATTCCACACGAAACATTGCATTTGGCATGGACTCTAATATTGTTCCTTCTAATTCTATTACGTCTTTTGACATAGTTTTCCTTTACTAACCAGTGTATTCTTTTATAATATTTGCTAAAAAAATCTTTGCAAGCTGTTTAAATCAACATTTTTAGACAAATTTTAAAAACAAAAACTGATTGTTTATATAAAAATACCACACTTTCAAGCATTTATTGAACATGCTAAAATCAATTTATTATTAAGCATTCGGTCAGTTTGTAAAATTTTGTAAACTTTTTTAATATGCAAAAATATAATAAAACAATCACATAAGAATGATAT
>CAZKJV010000099.1:0-1644 GCA_964553175.1 uncultured Muribaculaceae bacterium
GCACCAAAAATTGCCATAACGCTTGTGTTCATTGCCAAAAAGATTATTAACGAATAAATTACAGGATATTTTAACCTATTTTTATACAACGCACAAAGCAAAAATATCGACAAAATCCCAATAGAATAGCATCTTGCAATAACAGGATAACAAGCCAAAAACGGGAAAGAAAAAGTAATTAATGCTTTAACAAAATTGTTAAATGGCGAATATCTCCACAAAATTACAATTGAAGCAAAACAAAATACCCAATTTATAAGTAACATTGAATAAGGATACCCAATATTTAATTTTGCAAAAGGCATTAATAACAAATACCAAATTAAAAAATGTCCCTCATATTTAACACTTTCAAAAATATTTCCGAATTCCAGATTTCTTGCGATCTCCCAAGCGTTAGACTCATCAAACCAAGGTTGATGAAAAGAAACCCTTATCAATGTTATAAAAATCCAAATTAAAATACAAATCCAAAAAGTCAGATTTTTCATTCTAATCCCCGAAAAGACTTTGTTGCGAAGAAAAACTTTTTATTCCTAAATGTCTATAACCTTCAGGTGAAATTTTTCTACCTTGAGGAGTTCTTTGCAAAAGTCCTATTTGTAATAAATATGGCTCACAAACTTCTTCAATTGTTCTAACATCTTCACCCAAAGCGGCAGCAAGAGTATTAATTCCGACAGGGCCACCGTCGTATTTTTCAACAATCATATTTAATAAAGCTCTGTCAGTTGAATCTAATCCATATTCATCAATTTTCAAAGCTTTTAAAGATTCTTGTGCAACTTCTTCTGTTATTTCTGAATTATATTTTACAATTGCAAAGTCAAAAACACGTTTAACTAAACGGTTTGCGATACGAGGAGTACCTCTAGAACATTTTGCTATTACATTTGCACCCTCGTCCGTAATTTTTATATCTAAAATTTCAGAAGTTCTTTTTACAACTTGTGCAAGTTCTTCAAAATTATAAAAATTCAATCTGTGAATAATTCCAAATCTATCTCTCAATGGGCCTGAAAGCTCACCTGCTTTTGTTGTTGCACCAATTAAAGTGAACTTTGGAAGCGGTAATCTCATCGTTTTAACCGTTTGAGATTTTCCTGTTGTCATATCAAGATAAAAATCTTCCATTGCAGGATACAAAATTTCTTCAGTAACTTTATTTAATCTGTGAATTTCATCAATAAATAAAATTTCTCCACCTTTTAAAGACATCAAAATCCCAATAATATCACGAGGACGTTCTAAAGCAGGAGCAGACGTAATTTTCAATTCTGCACCCATTTGCTCTGCAATAACTCCTGCAAGAGTAGTTTTTCCAAGTCCAGGAGGTCCATAAAACAACATGTGGTCAATATTTGTATTACGTTTTTTAGCAGCTTCAATAGAAATTTTCAAAGCTTCTTTTAACTCTGTCTGTCCGATATAACTTTCAAAAGATTTTGGACGAATAGAGTTTTCAAACGTTTTATCATATTCGATTGTCTGAGATTTTATAACAGGATTTTTTTTAATATCTCGCTTAAAATCATTGTCATCAGATATTATTGTCATAATTGGATTGTAACACATAGAGGCGGGCTTTTCAAAATCAAAGCCCCCCGAAAAAAAAACCTAACAAAACCAAAAAAAAAGAAACAA
>CAZKJV010000099.1:1654-5727 GCA_964553175.1 uncultured Muribaculaceae bacterium
GGGGTTTTGAAAATGAAACGCCCGCCTCTATAAAACCGTACCACTACCTATCGACATGAACGATTATTAAATCCACTATCATCACCTATTGATTAAAATTACAACACCCGCAAAGGTTACCTTAATGCTGCTGTGTTTCCACCCTGACATGGTTCGGTATTTTACGCCATTGTAAATTAACCCGTCAACAGTAACAATAATTTCATTAACAACCGCACAAGCCTCACAGTAGGCTCTGCACCTCGCTAAGCGTTCGAGTCGAGAGATTCGCTAAGTCCCCGTGGAGTACGGCTTAAACTTATTCTATTTTAAAAAAAATATTTTATCAATATATTGTGAAATTGCTGTATTAATTTTTATTTACATGCTGAAATTTACACAATTTTATGTTAAAATAGCATGAATTAAATAAGGAAAGCAAGGATGAAAGTTCCTCACAGGTCCGCTGCCGTAAAAGTCGGAATGCTTATTTAATTTTGTTAAGACTGACGAGACAAAGGAGGAGATTTTTATGGAAAAAATCATCAAAAGAGATGGGCAAATTGTAGAATTTGATTCAGAAAGAATTACTGATGCAATCGAAAAAGCATCAACTATTACAAAAGAATTTGACAAACACACCGCTCAACAACTTACAAGAAATGTTTTAAGCATTATCAAAAATTTTGTAAGAGAAAAACAATCAAATTTAAAAGCACCGACTGTTGAAGAAATTCAAGATATTGTTGAACAAGTTTTGTTGTCATCAGAATATAAACAAACTGCAAAAGCATTCATTTTGTACCGTGAACAACACAACAAATTAAGAGAATTTGCAGACAACGCATCTTGCGATATGACAGACGATTATTTAAAAGAAATCGACTGGAAAGTTAACGAAAACTCAAACATGGGTTACTCAATCCAAGGTTTGAACAATTATATTGCTTCAAATATTTCAAAAAGTTATTGGTTAAATAAGATTTATCCTAATGACATAAAAGAAGCTCACCAAAAAGGTGATATTCATATTCATGACTTGAATATTCTTGCTTCATATTGCGTAGGTTGGGATTTAAAAGACCTATTAATGGAAGGCTTTAGAGGAGTTGAGGGTAAAGTTCAATCTGCACCTGCAAAACACTTTAGAACAGCTTTAGGTCAAATCGTAAACTTTATGTATACACTCCAAGGTGAAGCTGCCGGAGCTCAAGCGTTCTCAAATTTTGACACATTGCTTGCACCATTTATCAGATACGATAAATTAAATTATGACCAAGTTCGTCAAGCTATGCAAGAATTTGTATTCAACATGAATGTTCCGACCCGTGTTGGTTTCCAAACTCCATTTTCAAATATCACAATGGATTTGACTGTTCCAAGTTATTATAAAGAACAAGGTGTAATCATCGGTGGCGAAATCATGGAAGAAACTTATGGCGATTTCCAAGAAGAAATGAACATGTTAAACAAAGCATTCTTTGAAGTAATGATGACAGGGGACGCATCAGGACGTGTATTCACATTCCCAATCCCAACATACAACATTACAAAAGACTTTGATTGGAACAACAAAGATCTTGACGGTTTATGGGAAATTACAGCAAAATACGGTATTCCAAACTTCTCAAACTTTGTTAATTCCGACTTAAATCCGGAAGACGCACGTTCAATGTGTTGCCGTTTGAGAATTGACAACAGACAACTTGAATACCGTGGAGGAGGTTTGTTTGGTTCAAACCCTCTAACAGGCTCCATTGGAGTTGTTACCGTAAATTTACCAAAAATCGGATATTTAGCAAAAAATGAAGAAGAATTTTTCAAAATGCTTTCAGAAAAAATGTTGTTAGCAAAAGAGTCTTTAGAAATCAAAAGAAAACTTGTTGAAAAATTCACAGAACACAATTTATATCCATATACAAAATTCTATTTAAGAGATATTCACGCAAGATTTAACCAATATTGGAAAAATCACTTCTCTACAATTGGTTTAATCGGCATGAATGAAGCTTGCTTAAACTTATTTGGCGAAGATATTACAACCGAAAAAGGTCATAATTTTGCCATAAAAGTTATGGACTTTATGAGAGAAGAAATTACAAATTATCAAGAAGAAACAGGCAATAACTACAACCTAGAAGCTACTCCTGCTGAGGGTACAACTTACAGACTTGCAAAACTTGATAAAGAAACTTACCCAGACATCATTACAGCAAATGACGAGGGTGAACCATATTACACAAACTCAACTCACGTTCCAGTAAATTACACAGACGATGTATTTGAATTGTTAGACATGCAAGACGACTTACAAACAAAATACACAGGCGGAACAACAGTTCACGTGTTTGCAGGTGAAAGATGCAATAACAACGAAACAATGAAAAACTTTATCAAAAAAGTATGCGAAAACTACAAACTTCCATACTTCACATTCTCACCAACATTCAGTATTTGTCCAAACCACGGCTATATTGTAGGTGAACACGAAACTTGTCCGACTTGTCAAGATGAATGCGAAGTTTACTCTCGTGTAGTTGGATTTATTCGTCCTGTAAAACAATGGAATAAAGGAAAACGTGCAGAATTTAAAAACAGAAAAACTTTTGATATTGCACAAGACCTTAAAATTATTTCAAAAATTGAGGACAAAGAAGAATGTCTTTTATAATAGCAGGCTTGCAAAAAACTACATTCATTGATTTTCCGGAAAAAATCGCATGCATAGTTTTTACGCAAGGTTGCAATTTTAGATGTGGTTACTGCCACAATCCAGAATTATTTGAAAACAAAGAGCCGACACTTTCAGTGTCGGCATTCTTTGATTTTTTAAGCAAACGCAAAGGAAAACTTGACGGTGTCGTTATTACAGGTGGCGAACCGACTTTGCAAAAAGATTTAAAAGAGTTTATAAAACAAATAAAAGATTTAAGGTTTGCCGTAAAACTTGATACAAACGGAACAAATCCCGAAATTTTAAAAAAACTTGTCCACGAAAATTTATTAGATTACATTGCAATGGATATAAAAGCACCGCTTGAAAAGTATAAAAACATTGTTAATATTGATTTTGATACTAAAAAAATAAAAAATAGTATTGATTTTATTATGTCATGCGGAATTGATTACGAATTTAGAACAACAGTTTTAAAATCACAACTTTCGCCGGAAGATTTTGAAAAAATCGGCAATTTAATAAAAGGGGCTAAAAAGTATTATTTACAAGAATTTATCCCGTCAAAAATTTTAGACAATAACTTAATTAATGAAAAAAGTTATACCCATGACGAATTTAAAAAAATTTGTGTCATGCTACAAAAATATGTAGAATTTTGTGATTTCAGATAGGCTGAAACCCATGCTACCATGGTGTTTGAGCATGCTTTTTTAATTTAATTTCCACCATGTAATGTATTGCGATTTAAATAAAAAAATGAAAAAATGTATTTGTAAACAAAATTAGTTTACCCCAACATTACATAATAGATTTGAGAGGAAGAGTTTAAATATGACTGAAGGAATATCTGCACTAAGCGGAACGTCCGAATTGTCGCTTATTAATGCCGTTTTTGATAAATCAAAAGAAAAAGACGACGAAAAATCAGGCGATATATTTGACCTGTTATTTCAAGCAATTGATGACAGTATTGCACAAACTCAAAAACAAAATAATGCTGTAAATCCAATAAAAGAAAGTCAAAAATCTGACTTCAATTTTGGACCACCGGCAAACATAAAAATAGAAAATTTAACCTATGATACAGAAACTTCAACAGAACAAGTTTCAATGACGGAAACATCAGAACAACCATCAGGAAAACCAAGCGGTGGCAGTTCAAAAAAATCTGATGATGAAGAAGATGAAACATACAGTAGTATGGATTTAAACCATGACGGCACAGTTTCAACCGAAGAAATGCTTTCTTATTATGGTGCGTCCGAAAGCTACGGAAGTTCAAACACAAAAGCCTCTAATGATGCGTTTGAACAACTCTTAGATTTGATTATATAGCATATACAATTATTTATCCCCAAAATATTTATTAATTAATCTTATTACTATCCATATTTTGTAGCGAGCCTTTAGGTTCGCT
>CAZKJV010000100.1:0-5723 GCA_964553175.1 uncultured Muribaculaceae bacterium
CAACTAAAAACTGGCAAAAAACATACATAAAAGAAAAGTTAAAGGTGTATAAAAGCATCAATGAAAAGAATGAATACAAACATAAATTAGTTTTATCAGAAATTTGAACAAATTTCACAAAATAATAAGTTGATAAAATTGCAAATAAAATAGCAGTACCGTAAAATCTCAATTCCACTGAATAGTGAACATTAAAAGCACTTACCGATAAAAATAAAGCTACAAAATACGCTGAATATTTGTTAAATAAATCTTTTACAACATAAAAACTTACAGGAATAGTTAAAACAGTAAAGAAAAGACCCATCGAACGTAATAAAAAATCTGAATTTCCAAAAAGTTTTCCCCAGAAATGAAGCATGACAAAATACAACGGAGTGTGGAAATCCTCATTAAATAAAGTTTTTATAACCTCAATTACAGTATTTTTTGAGGCAAAATATTTACTATAAAGTTCATCAACCCACAAATCACCAAAATTTTGCAACGAAACAAAACGCAAAATTAAAGCAAAAATTGAAATTGCAAAAACAGAAAAAACTTCAAATTTATTCTCTTTGAGATACTTTAACATACAGAAATTATACAATACACGGCATCCATTTACAAACTAGTATTGAAAATATCTGTCAAAATCCACATCGTCAAAGTTACAAAGCATTTGATAAACTTCGTCCTCTTCGTCCATTCTTTGGAAATTATAATCATCAAATTTCCAATATTTAGGACTAATTCCTTTAACTTGAACTAACTCTTTATCCTTTAAAATAACCAACTTCTTTTTGACAATATCAACAGAAACCCCAACCATTTTAGCGAGTTCAACAGCAGTAACGCCATCTTCGTGGTTACACTTTTCAGGCGTCATGAACATCAGTTCTAAACCGATTTTTTTCAAATCACTATCTACATTTTCGCATGTTAACATACACTAATAGTATCACTTTTTGTATAAATTTTATCCTATTAATAGTGGATAAACTCAAAAAGAAATTAACTATGAGAATAATTGGAATGATTTATCTATATTGTCGCCGATTAATGATTTTACTGAATCATATTCAGTAGATAAAGCACTGTGTTCAGTATCTAATGCTTTTAAGTCATTATCTAATAATTTTTCTTTTCTATTGATTTTAGCAGTAGCAGCATTATACTCAGCTTCAGCTTTTGCCAATTCTGTTGAATCGGATTCAATCGCTAATTGAGTACTTGAAGTAACAGAGATTTCACCTCTTTTAAAAGTTTCAACACCATCAGCACCAGTAGTTTTTACATCACCTTCAAGATAGAATTGACCTGATTCAATCATTTCATACAACTCAGAAGCTGTAAAAGTTGTAGGAACCGCAGGATAAAATTCTTCTAATTTATATGAAGGATTTTTCACTTTTATCATAGAAGCATTGTTTAATTCAATTTCTTTATCAATAAAATTATTCATCGAATCAGGAGTGTAAGCTTTTGCTGAAACTTCAGAAACGTCCATTCTGCTTGATGTTAATGTTGAAAAATTTTTAACTAAAGTTGCTGATGAGGTTTGTTCATCTGATGATTGCACTGATAACATTTTATCTGCATAATAAAAAGAATCTAATTTCACCAACTCTTGTTGAGCTTCCATTTTTGTAGCAAAAGTTCTAACACTTTCACCTTCTGTCAATCTTAAAGGTACTACTCTAAATTGTGGAGTAGCATTTCTTGGAACTAATTTTAAGCCATAATTTGCCAATGTAGAAGAATTTAAATCAACTTTAACAGCAGAACCTGAAGAATAATCTGTATAAGTAAATTTTTGTTTGTTTAAAGCTTTTGTGTAAGCGTTTGCAACTTGTTCTGATTCGTCTGACAAACGAATTTTTGTGTTAGCAATTTGTTGAGATTTAAACTCAATATCATTCATTCTTGATGTGATTGATAATAATCTTGCTTGTGATGCTGACATACCCATAGGCTTTATTCCTTTTAAAAATTCCCTTACATGTTTATAATCGGTCTAAAAGCATGAATACTTTAGGTTTTTGCGGAGTTCTGTTACATTTGTTTACAAATATTATACCTAAAAAAATAACCACCCTTTTAGGCGGTTATTTTTCTTTAGTTTTATAAAATCTTATGCAACTGCTGAATTAGTAATTTCGTGGATTAAGTAATTTGCAACCCAAGAAAAATCTTTGTTTTTGTTTGCAGCTTCTTTTAACAAGCTAACTGCATCTTCACCAATTCTGATTAAAGACATTGCAACAACACCTCTTTTTAAACCTTTTGAGCATTGTAATTGTTCAACCAATACAGGTAATACGCTTGAACCCATGCTTACGATTTGATTTTCTAATTCATTTTTGTTAGTGTTGTCTAATTTGTCTAAAATCTCAACTAATTGCATTTATGCCTCCAATAATAATTTTTCTATATTCTTATTATAATCTGAATTTTTAGAAATTAAGAAATCCTTACATAATCTTTATATCTTATAAAGATTATCAAAAATAACAATACAACTCCCCTCAAACACTAGACTAAAAGGGGATTTTTTAATACGGTTCAAGAATTAAAATTTTAATAGAAGAGAAACAAAGGTCGATATAAATGGAAAATTCACGTATCAGAAATAATAAAATAGAAATGAAAAACGTCAATAAAGAGATTGTCGGCTGGCTTGAAGATGTAATTGAAGAAAATAATGGAAAAATTGATAAAAAAGAATGGAAAAGTAAATATAATAGCTATGTTGTTTACGATTACGAACCATTTTGCTCTGACGGGTTTGAAATTAATATTCAAGTAAGTGCACATAATCCTGCATATCTAAATTTTATAAAATATCTATACGATGAAAAAATTAACACAATCGATTATCTAAAAACTTGCATGGAAAATCCTGCATATATAAAAAAAGATTAAAAAAAGAGCGACGATGATTTTATCATCGTCGCCCTTGAATTTATACAGATTTTTAATCAACGATTATGCGTGGATTAAAGAACCTTGTTCGATAACTGCTTGAGCTGCAGCTAATCTAGCTTGAGGAATTCTGTATGGTGAGCAAGAAACGTAATTCAAGCCAATTTTGTGAGCAAATTTAACTGAATCAGGGTCGCCACCGTGTTCACCACAGATACCGCCGATTAATGAAGGGTTAACTTCTTTACCTTCTTTGATAGACAATTCAATCAATCTACCAACACCTTTTTGGTCTAATGTTACAAATGGGTTAGCAGGTAAGATTTTTTGTTCTACATAGTTTTTCAAGAATTTACCTTCTGCGTCATCTCTTGAGTAACCAAATGTCATTTGAGTTAAATCGTTTGTACCATAAGAGAAGAATTCTGTGTGTTCAGCAACTTCATCAGCTGTTAAAGCAGCACGAGGGATTTCAATCATAGTACCAAATTTATATTCAACTGTAATGCCTTTTTCAGCCATAACTTCGTTAGCAACACGAACTAAAATGTCTTTTGCAGTTTTTAATTCGTTAACGTGACCGATTAGAGGAATCATAACGTAAGGTTTTACGTTTAGACCTTCTTTTTTCAAGTCACAAGCTGCAGAGAAGATAGCTCTAACTTGCATTTCGTTGATTTCAGGGTAAGTCAAACCTAAACGGCATCCACGAAGACCCATCATAGGGTTTGATTCTGATAAGTTTTCAACGATTTCTAACATTTTTTGGTCTTCTGAGTAATCTTGACCTAATGCTTTTTTAGTTGCAACTTTTTCAACTAATTCGATTTTTGAAGGTAAGAATTCATGAAGAGGTGGGTCTAATAAACGAATAGTCATAGGTAATTCGCCTAAACCTTTGAACATTGCATAGAAGTCTGAGTATTGCATTGGTAATAATTTGTCTAAAGCTTCTTTTCTAGCTTCTGGAGTACCAGCAATAATCATTTTTTGTACCCAAGGTAATCTTTCTGGATCCATGAACATGTGTTCTGTTCTGCAAAGACCAACACCTTCAGCACCGAATTTTTTAGCATTTTCGATATCTTTTGGAGTATCAGCATTAGCTTCAACTGTTAATTGTTTAATTTCGTTAACCCATCCGAAGAAAGTTTCAAAATCTGAATCAATACCAGCTTCAACTAATTCGATAGCACCTTCCATAACTTCACCTGTACCACCGTCTAATGAGATGATGTCATCTTTGTGGAATACTGTACCATCAGCACAAGTGATAGTTTCGTTTTCTAAGTTAATTTTCAAGTCTTCACAACCTGAAACACATGGTTTACCCATACCTTTTGCAACTACTGCTGCGTGAGAAGTAGCACCGCCTCTTAGTGTCAATACACCTTGAGCAACAGCCATACCGTGAATATCATCAGGACAAGTTTCAATTCTTACTAAGATAACTTTTTCGCCTGCTTCACCACGTCTTGCTGCTTCTTCAGTATCGAATACGATTTTACCAACAGCAGCACCTGGAGATGCGTTTACACCTTTAGACACTTTGTGAGAGTGTTTTACAGCTGCTGGGTTGAAGCAAGGTAACAATACTTGGTAAACTGAATATGGGTCTACTTGTTGAATTGCTTGTTCTTTTGTTACGATACCTTCGTTGTATAAATCTACTGCAATTTTGATAGCAGCTTTAGCAGTTCTTTTACCGTTACGAGTTTGAAGAATCCATAATTTACCTCTTTCGATTGTAAATTCCATATCTTGAACATCGTGGTAACCTTTTTCTAATTGTTTTGCAATATTTACATATTGTTGGTAAATTTCAGGCATATCTGTTTCTAATTCTGAAATTTGTTTTGGAGTTCTAATACCAGCAACAACGTCTTCACCTTGAGCGTTTACTAAGTATTCACCATAGAATTTGTTTTCACCTGTTGCAGGGTTACGAGTAAATGAAACACCTGTTGCACAGTCATCACCCATGTTACCGAATACCATTGTTTGAACGTTTACAGCAGTACCAAAGTTGTGGTCGATTTTGTTCATATTTCTGTATGCAACTGCACGAGGAATATTCCAAGATCTGAATACAGCTTCAATAGCTTCTTGCAATTGTACATATGGGTCTTGAGGGAATTCTTTACCTGTAACTTCTTTAATCACATTTTTGTAAACAGGGATTAAAGATTTCCAACCTTCAGCAGAAACTTCAGTATCTGAAGTTACGCCTTCTCTAGCTTTAACTTTTTCAACTTCTGATTCGAAGTATTTTTGTCTATTCATTTCCCAAGCTACTGAACCAAACATAGTTAAGAAACGACGGTAAGAATCATAGCAGAATCTAGGGTTGTTAGTTAATTTAACCATAGCTTCAACTGTTTCATCATTTAAACCTAAGTTTAAGATTGTTTCCATCATACCAGGCATAGAAACTCTCGCACCTGAACGAACAGAAACTAATAATGGGTTTGAAGAATCGCCGAATTTTTTACCAGCTTTTTCTTCAACGTCTTTCAAAGCATATTTTACTTCTGCCATTAAGTTTTCAGGCATTTTGTTGCCGTTGTTGATGTAATCCATACATGTAGCAGTAGTAATTGTTAATCCTGGAGGTACTGGCAAACCTAAGTTTGTCATTTCTGCTAAGTTAGCACCTTTACCGCCAAGCTCATTACGCATATTTGCGTTACCTTCTCTAAAGAGCCATACTCGTTTTTCTGACATTTTGTTCTCCTTTTTTAAATAATAAATATGTCGATAATAACTATACTATAATCTTATCATAAACAGAAAAAAAACAATAAATTTCATATTAAGAT
>CAZKJV010000101.1:0-5681 GCA_964553175.1 uncultured Muribaculaceae bacterium
CTATCTGAAAAGCTTTTTGAAAATGGAATTGAAGACGAAAAAACAAATTCAAAATCAACAATGCTTTTATGCGGACTTGGTACTGATAAAGAAAAATTAAAACGCCTTGAAAAAGTTCTAAAAAATGTAAAAATATTGTAAATATTTATTAAAACATGCCTAAAATTAAGCAATAAAAAATCTTTAGGATACATGTATAAGTATGCTTAATTCGGTTAGTGTGTCTTTGAATAAAATTCAATTACCATCGTTTGTAAATCATCAAACGAATCCATTAAGCATGCGAGGATTACAAAGAGATACATTTGAAAACACTAAATCGATAGCAAACATTTCATTTACATCTGTTGACGACACCATTGTTGGAAAATCAATCAGAGAATTAGGCGATGTTCCTTGTCCTTACAGTGGAATACGTGTTATTCAAGGTAAAGAAATTTCACACTTAAACAAAAACAACTTAAGCAAATCAAGCAAAGATGTTATTTCTTTGCTAAAACCGTTTGAAGACAGAATGCACCCTGTTGAAAAACAAGTATTCAATCTACTTGAAGATTTAAGCGAAAAAAATCCTAAGAAAAATTTACGTCAATTATTAGACCAAGTACGTCCGCAACATCTTGAAACGTTGAAACAACAAGAATACGACATTTTGGGAAGAATGAATGAATATTCAACAACCAATATGAAAAAAGATGACGCAAAACAAATTACAGGTCTTGTAAACGAAGCTATTGGTATCATTGACAAACAAGATGAAAACTACATTTTCCGTAGACGTAGATTTATGGAAAAATTTGAAAATATTACAGAAAAAATGACCGATAAAAATTCTGTTCAAGAATTACGTAATATTGCAGAAAAATTACCAAGAGCTCATGACAATATGAGTGCTTTTATCATTAAATTTACACAAAAAGACCCTAAAACAAAAATCGAAAAAACTCCTTATCAATTAGGAATTGCACTTGTAGAACCATCAGTTGGCTCTTTAGAGCATATAAAACCTCGCCACCCTCAAGACGATTCAAAAGGCGGAAAAAATACTTATTCTAATTACATTTATGCAAGCCGTGAATGGAATATAAAAAGAAAAAACACTCCTCTTGATAAATGGGTTGAACAAAATCCGCAAATCGTAGACAATATGCAAAAATATATTGATGTTGTTATCGATAAAATAAACAAAGGCAAAGCAATGCAAAGATGCAAAGTTTATCCTGTAATCGTTGCAGAAACCTTAGAAAAAGAATCAAACGGATTAATCAAACTTGATACATCAAAACTAAAACTAACCAAAGCACAAATAAAAGCCGAAAAAGCTCGTATAAAACGAGAAGAAGAATTACGAGAAAAGCAACAAGCAAAGAAAAAAACATTAAAAGATAACACAACACAACCAAAAACAAGCATAAACTTAGTTGCATAACTAAAACAAACAAGAAAAAACTAAAAAAGAAAAAAGGAAATAAAATGTTACAACCATTAAAACTGTTTTCAGTATTATCACCAAAATCAATTGAAAAAACATCTAACAACCAACCTCAATTTCACGTAAATTTTGCAACAAAACCTGATACATTTGAAAAATCAACACCAAAAACAAGCATATTAGCACCTGCATACGTTCCATTTACAGGTTACAAAGATGATGACCCGATTAGAGAGTTAGGAAACATTATTTGTCCATGTTGCGGTGTTCCTATGATGACACAAAAAGATATGAACAGAGTTTCAAAAGGTCTTGGTAGCACAAGCGAACAAGCAATTGACACTTTGAACAACTATGAAAAATACATGCACCCTGTTGAAAAAGAATGTTTCAACTTGCTTAAAGGTTGGGCAAAAGAAACACCAAAAACTAACTTCAAAGACCTTTTACAAAGAAACAGAGAACCTCAATTAGAAATTCTTCAAGCAAAACAAAATAAAATTCTTGATACCGTTGATGAAATTTCAAAATCTTTATCAGAAAAAGAACAAGAAGATGTTAAAAAAGTAACAGATTTAACAAGAGAATTAGTTTCATCTAACGACAAAGAAATCAAATTTAAAAGAAAAACATTTATTGCAGACGTAAAAGACCTTGGAAATAAAATTTCAAACAAAGAAGTTCACGCAAAAATGGTAAAAGAAGCTGAAAAAATGCCAAACTCTCAAAACGACGTAAGTGCATTTGTTGTTAAATATTCAGAAAGAAAACATAGAGAAATCGGCGAAAGATTAGTAAAATTATCAGTTGGCACAATTGAACACATTCACCCACAATCTAAAGGTGGAAGAAACCAAATTAGCAACTACTTGTTAGAATGTGGCGGTTGTAACCACGAAAGAAGCAGTATACCTTTAGGCGATTGGGTTGATTCACACCCTGAAATGAAAGAAAATACTCAAAAATATATTGACGAAGTAATCAAACACATTAACGCAGGCAACATGAAAGGATTTGAATTTTATCCTGAAGCTGTTGCAAGAACTTTATTCAACGAATCTGACGGAAAATTAGACGTGAAAGTTGAAGGCTTAAAAGAAGTTGAAGACTAATTATTAAAAATTGGTTCTAACTCTCTGCTTAATTTATCAGTCAATTCTCGATAATTTTTAGATACAGGCGTAGGTTTTGACGTTTTAATTACGTCAAGAAATATCCTTGAGGATTTTGGCTGTCCACTCAAAAAACTATCAGAATTTGCAACATCAATCCTTGCAGGTGTAATTAATCCACTTTTTGTCATCAATTTAATATTTTCTTCTGATGACAAATATTGAACAAATTTTACTGCTAAATCTTTATTTTTAGAAGTTTTTGAAATTGCCCAACCCGAAGAATCCATTGGAACGACACTACCAACAGAACCTTTCGGAAAATTAATAATATCCCAATCAAAATCTGCATCTTGTCTATATTTTGGAACTAACCAACGACCAGACAAATGCATTGCAAGTTTTTGTTGCAAAAACATTTGAGCCATTGTAACGCTTGCACTTTGAACTTTTTTAGGTGCAATATTATATTTATTTCTTAAATCTGCATAAAAATTAAGTCCTTTTTGAGAATTTTCAACAGTAATAATTTCTGTTGTCAAATCATCAGACAAAATTCCACCGCCACAACTCATCAAATAAGGTAAATAAAACAAAGATTCTTCATCAAAACTTATCCCAAAAACCTCGTGTTCTTTAAATTTCAAACCAATATAAATCAAATCTTCAAAAGTCCAATTTGATTTTGGCAAACTTATCCCATATTTTTTAAACAAATCTTTATTATAATAAACTACCAAATTTGAAGCATCACGGGGAATTGCAAGAATTTTGCCGTTAAAAGTCATAGCTTGCAAAGTCTGTTCAAAAAACAAATTTTTATCAACATAATTTGTTAAATCTTCAAGATAATTCGCATAAATTGGCAAATTTAAGTTGTTTATAAAAATAACATCTGGAGCTAAATTTGAAGCGATTAAAAGATGTAATTTTTGAAAATAATTTTGCGGAATATGCATAAATTCAATTTTTACATCTGGATTTTTCTTTTCAAAATCAGCAATTATCGGTTTTAAAATTTCTATTTCAGATTGAGAACCCCAACTTGAAAACTTTAAAACAATTTTATCCTCAGATTTTACACAACCTGAACAAAAAAACATTATCAAAATGAAACTGACAAAAAATCGTTTCATAAACTATAAATCCAATAACGGTCTAATGTTGTCTTGTTTCACTTCAACAAGAGTTTTATAACTGCCTAATTTTAAGATATAAATCATCGTTTGAGCGTCAGGTTGTTCGTTTAACCTAACTTGCATCGAACCTTTTACTTCGTCTTGGAATTTTCTTATAACACTGATTTTTGAACCAACATAACCAATTAAAGCATTTATTCCGTCAACACTTACTTGTGCAAAACCTCTATTTGCATCTATTACATATTTTGAATGTACTGTCAAATGTTCAAACGGGTCAACTTCTTTTTGTGGTTCTTCAAAAACTTCATTGCCTATATCATCTTCTTCGTATTCGCCGACTTCGTCATAATCTTCATCATCGTCTTCTACGTATTCGTATTCATCATCATCTTCTTCATCAATATAATCTTCTTGATATTCAACATCTTCATCTTCATCTTCGTCTTCAAAAATAAAGAAATCTTCTTCACTATCAGATGTATTTGAATAATTAAAAAACTCATCTCTTTCATTTATTGAGTATTTGTCAGAATTAAATGGAGAATTTTCTTCAGTCAAATCATTGTCATCAAATAGAGTTTCTTCATCTTGTTTACTTATTGATGTCAAAGGATTTTTAAAAATTCTCTTTTCTATTTCATTTGCATTTTCGTCAAAAATAGACATTTTTTCTTCCTCACTAATTTTACTCAATGGTTTATAAAAATCACTTTGTGCCGAAAATGGCTGAGGTTGATTAAAATTACTATTTGAATAAAGATTATTTTGAACTTTTGGTTGCACACTTGAAAAATTCATTGGTGTTGAAAGCGGTTTTACATTAAACCCTTCTTTATTATCTTCCTCAAAATTGCTACGGTTCGTGTTGTACACGTCCATATTTGAATATGACGGATATGCAGGTTCAAAAGTTTCATCATTATCATGGATTAAACGTCTTGTTACAGACGGTGATTGTGAAGAACCCGTATCTTGAACCTTTTTAATCAAATCTCCTATGATTTTTATTAAAACTATTAACAATATAAATTGTAATACAGTCATAAAAGAAGCGAAAGAAATTCTTACAGATAGTAACTTTTTAACTTTATTTACAACTTTTTGTTTTACTCTTATGATTTTTTTGAAAAATGCCAATTCTGATTCTGAAATATCATCATCAATTGCAGACATAGATTCATCGTCGACAGCTTGTTGATTTTCAAGCTTTTCGGTTGTATTTTCTTGAGTATTATCTATTGCAGATACATTTTCTTGCGTTACAACAGTTTCAACAGCTTGTTGAACTTGTGTTTGTTGAGTTGTTGTTTGTTGAACAACAGGTTGCTCAACTTGTCTTTGCGGTTGAGTATATTGTTGAGTTCTAACTTCACGTCTTATATTTGATTGTGCTTGTTGAGGTCGTGCAACATAGCTTGGTTGAGAAGCTTGTGCTCGTTCTCGTCTTTCATAAGCACTAGAAAAGTCATTATTTGTTAACGCTCTTTGTTGCAAAACTCTTTGCGGAACAGTCATTTGAACTTGTTGAGGCGACACATAAGGTCTTGATTTAGTTTTCTTTTCCGGAACAAGTTTTTTTGTAACATAAGCTTGCGGTACAAGATTTATCGGTTTTTTTGTATCAATTGTGATTTTTGTATAACCTTTTCCGGGCAAAGACGAATATTGTTGAGTTTTCACATCAACATTTTGAACACCTGAAATACCTGAAACATCTGGTTTTACACCCAAAGAATTCACAGTTTCTGGCAATAAAATAACATATTTATTATCAGGTTTTTGGTTTACGATTATTTGATCTTTATACGGTTTATCAGTGTAAATATTAACTTTTACAGAACCGTCAGAAGATTGATTAAAATCCATTTTAACAAGTTCATTATTTACATCTGCTGCAAAAACGTTTGATGTAAATAAAAACAAGAACGCAAATATTAAATTGTATCTTATTACTTGTTTTGGCACAATAATCTCCTATTTTAATATTAACATTAT
>CAZKJV010000102.1:0-5519 GCA_964553175.1 uncultured Muribaculaceae bacterium
TATAATTATTGTATAAAAAACGAAATTGTAAACACATGTTAGACTTTATTGTATCAATTATAAATGAAATTCGTTCATATTTTGTACCAGAAAGATTAACTTATGAAATAACCGGAGAGTGCAAAAAATGTGGCAAATGCTGTAATTATATGTACAGTATTGACGAATATACAGAACAAGAATTCAAAATCATGCAATTTTTATTCCCTGCATACAAAAGATTTTACATCAAAGGTAAAGATGATGAGGGACGATTAATTTTTGCATGTAAATTAGTATCACCCGAAGGACTTTGCACAGTTTACGACAAAAGATTGCCAATGTGCCGTAAATATCCTGCAAGAAAAATTAGATTTTACGCAAAAATGCCTGATGGATGCGGTTATACCGTTCACAAAAAAGATTTTAAAGATTATTTGAAATAATTTGCCATTAACGTAAAAATATTTTATAATTTTCATAATAGTATCGTAAAAAGATTGGAAAAAACTTGAAACTGAAAAAACATTTAATAATACTTACTTTAATAACATTATCTTTTTTTGCACCGAAAGTTTTTAGTGCAGAGCCTGTTTTGAGCGTAATTCTTCCAACAAGTAATTTTTATGATATTCCCGATAACCATTGGGCATACACCGAAATAAAAGAACTTCACAGACGTGGAATTATTGTAGGATACCCTGATGATAAATTTCACCCCGATTCTTCAATCACTCGTGAAGAATTTGCAACAGTGGCAGTAAAAGCTTTAGGGTTAGATGATGCCGAAGTTTTAGATCCACTTGCATTTGATGATTTTTATCCTATGGATTGGGCTTGGCATTATGTTCAAAATGCCTATTATTTCGGACTTTTAACCCCACCTAGAATGGATAAAAACGGAGAATATTTATTCCGCCCAACTGAAAACATTATTAGAGGGCATGCCATAACAATTGCAATAAATGCTCTAAAAACTCAACCTATTTCAAAGAAAAAAGCGAAAGCTGTTTTAGAATACGCTTATGACGATTTTTATAAAGTTCCTGATTGGTTCTTGCAAAGTGCTGCGAAAGCTCAATTATTAGATATGCTTGTCATAAACCCAACAAAAACAACACGCTTAATTGATTATGACAAACCAATAACAAGAGCCGAAACGGCGGTTCTAATTTACAATATGATAGAAGAAGCAAAAACAAATCCAAACGCAAAAATTAAAAAAGCAATGGACAAAAAAAGAGTTGCAGAAGGTCATATTTTAACAGAGGCATACATTGAAGATGAAACTATTGCAGTAATTCCTGCAGGAACAAGACTTCCGCTAATGCTGACCAGAGATTTTTCATCTCAAAATGCAGTTGTAGGTGAAAAATATACTGCACTTGTTCCTAAAAACTTTATTCACGGTAAAAAATATTTAATTTTACCAAGCGGAGCAAAATTTAACGGACATATTCAAAAAGCACAAAAAGGAAGATTTTTAATAAGAAACGGCATTTTAACATTTGAAAACGATACACTTGAAGTTTTACATCAACCTGCATTAAAAGTTGAGGCAAAAGCAAACATAACAACTCCCAAAACAAATTCTCGTTTCAGACGCATATTCAAAGGTGAAAAATTACACATTGACAGAGGTCAATTTTTAGAACTTGAATTACTTCAAGACCTAAGAGTAGACGTAACAAACGGCAAACTAATCAAATCCCAAGATTTGTAATTTGACATAATATTAACCTTTTTTAAAACCTAAAAAAATATTTTTGGTTATTTTTTGTGTTTGAAGTACAATAAAATAGTACTTAGTTTATAATCAAAAAGGGTATAAATCCTTATTTCATTTTTGATTAATACGGTTAAGTTTTATTATTTAGTAGTCTGGAAAATAACTATAAGGAGGTTTATTTTATGCCAGGAAAAACAATAACAGTTGATGGTAACTACGCTGCAGCACACATTGCGTATGCTTTAAGCGAAGTATCAGCAATTTACCCAATTACTCCTTCATCTACAATGGGTGAATGGGTTGATGAATGGGCATCACAACACAAACACAACATTTGGGGAAAAGAAGTTAAAGTTGCAGAAATGCAATCTGAAGCAGGTGCAGCAGGTGCCGTACACGGTTCATTAGCTGCAGGTTCATTAACTTCAACTTACACAGCATCACAAGGTTTATTATTAATGATTCCTGTAATGCACAAAGTTGCAGGTGAAATGATTCCTCACGTAATTCACGTATCAGCTCGTGCGTTAGCAGCACAATCATTAGCAATCTTCGGCGACCATACAGACGTTATGGGTTGCAGAAACACAGGCTATGCAATGTTAGCAGCTAACTCAGTTCAAGAAGAAATGGATATGGCATTAGTTGCACACTTAGCAACTTACAAAGCAAAAGTTCCATTCTTACAATTCTTCGACGGTTTCAGAACTTCTCACGAAATTCATAAAATTGAAGAAATTTCTTACGAAGATATTGCATCTTTAGTTGAACCTCAATACATTGAAGAATTCAGACAAAGAGCATTAAGACCAGAAGCTCCTATTTGTAAAGTTGGTGCTCAAAATACTGACGTTTACTTCCAAGGACGTGAAACAGTAAACAAATATTATGACGCAGTTCCTGATATCGTTCAAGAATACATGGACAAAGTTGCAAAAGTAACTGGTCGTCAATATCACCCATTTGATTACGTTGGTGCTCCGGATGCAACAGACGTAATCGTTGCAATCGGTTCTGGTTGTGAAACAATTGAAGAAACAATTGAATACTTGAACTCAACTAGAGGAACTAAATATGGTTTAGTAAAAGTTAGATTATACAGACCATTTGACGTAAAACGTTTCAACGAAGCATTACCTTCATCAGTAAAACGTGTTGCAGTTCTAGATAGAACAAAAGAACCTGGTTCAATCGGTGAACCATTATTCATGGACGTTACAGCAGCATTAGCAGGAAAAGACATCAGAGTAATCGGCGGTCGTTATGGTCTATCTTCAAAAGAATTTACACCATCAATGGTTTTAGCTATCTACAAACACTCTGAAAACAACGGTTTCCACGGATTTACAGTAGGTATCGAAGACGATGTAACTCACAAATCATTAAAAGTAGAAGAACACATCGTTACAGAACCTGAAGGCACTACAAACTGTATGTTCTGGGGCTTAGGCTCAGACGGTACTGTTGGTGCTAACAAAAACTCAATTAAAATTATTGGTCAATACACTGAAAAAGATGCTCAAGCATACTTTGCTTATGACTCTAAAAAATCATTCGGTGTTACAGTATCACACTTAAGATTTGGTGACAAACCTATCAAATCTACATACCTAATCACAGCACCTGACTTTGTTTCATGCTCAGCTCATGCTTACATCGGCAGATATGACTTGTTAAAAGGTATTAAAGAAGGTGGTACATTCTTATTAAATTCACCTTATACAAAAGATGAAGCATTTGCTCACTTAACACGTGATATGCAAAAAACAATCATTGACAAGAAAATCAAATTCTACAACGTAGATGCTGAAAAACTTATCAAAGAACAACCAGGCTTACGTGGTAAAGGTGCAAATACAGTAATGATGGTTGCATACTTCAAAGTTTCTGGAATTATTCCATTTGAACAAGCTCTTGAAGGTATGAAAGAAATGACTAAAAAGACATTCAAGAAAAAAGGCGATGATGTTGTAAACATGAACCTTGCATTGATTGATGCAGCAGTTAACTCAACTGAAGAAGTTCCAGTTCCTGCAACTCTTGACGGCGTTGGTTGTGTTGATGACGTTAAATTAATCGCTGATGATGCATCAGAATTCGCTAAGAAAATCATTGAACCATCAATGAGACAAAAAGGCGATGATATCCCTGTTTCAGCAATGTCTGTTGACGGTGTAATTCCAACAGGTACAGCTTGCCTTGAAAAACGTGGAATTGCTCCTAGAGTTCCTCACTGGAATTCAGAATACTGCTTACAATGTGGTATTTGTGCATCAGCTTGCCCACACGCAGCTATCAGAACTAAATTAGTTGAAAAAGAAAACTTAGATAAAGCTCCTGCTTCATTCAACACAATTGAAGCAAGACCAAACGCAAACGGCGAACACTTTAAAGTTCAAGTATATTGCCAAGATTGTACAGGTTGTGGCGTTTGCTTAGACCAATGTCCTGCAAACAAAAACCCTGAAAAACAAGCATTAACTTGGTCATCAATTGAAAAAGAAGTTGAAGCTTGCGAAACAGAAAACGAAAAATTCTTCAACGAATTACCTGATAATGTAATGGGTAAAAACACTACAAAAACAGTTAAAGGTGCTATGTTGAGAACTCCATTATTTGAATTCTCTGGTGCTTGTGCTGGTTGTGGTGAAACTCCATACGTTAAATTAGTATCACAATTGTTCGGTGAAAATGCTATCGTTGCTAACGCAACAGGTTGTTCTTCAATCTACTCTGGTACATTCCCAACAATTCCTTATACTAAAAACAAAGAAGGCAGAGGTCCGGCTTGGGCTAACTCATTATTCGAAGACAACGCAGAATTTGGTTTCGGTATGAGATTAGCAGTTGATTCAAACAGAGATACTTTGAAATTATACGTTAACAAAGTTCTTGAAAATGAAAAAACTCCTGCTGACTTAAAAGAAGCTCTTGAAGGTGCAATGGCTCACTGGGATAACTCAAAAACAGTTGAAGCTGTTGAAGCTCAAACAAAAGCAAAAGAAGTTCTTGCAAAATACGCTGATGTAGATTGCAAAGACCTTGCAAAAGTAAGAGAACTTCAAGACTACTTCACAGATAAATCTGTATGGATTATCGGTGGTGACGGTTGGGCTAACGATATCGGATACGGCGGTATTGACCACGTATTAGCTCAAAACAAAAACGTTAACATCTTAGTTCTTGATACAGAAGTTTACTCAAACACTGGTGGTCAAGCATCTAAATCTACACCAACAGGTGCAGTTGCTAAATTTGCTACCGGTGGTAAACCAACATACAAGAAAAACATGGGCTTGATGAGTATGTCTTATGGCTATGTATATGTTGCTTCAGTTGCTTTAGGTGCTGATAGAAACCAAACATTAAAAGCATTCCAAGAAGCAGAAGCATATGATGGACCATCAATCATCTTCGCTTATGCACCTTGTATCGCTCACGGTATCGATATGAGTAAAACTCAAACTGAACAAAAACGTGCAGTAGAAGCTGGTTACTTCCCATTATACAGATATAACCCAGCAAGCGAAACTCCATTCACTTGGGACGCAAAAGAACCTACTGCTGCTTACCAAGACTTCATCAAATCAGAAGGTCGTTATAAATCATTGATGAAAACAAACCCTGAAGCTGCTGAAGCTCTTTACAACCAAGCAGAACAAGATGCTGCAAAACGTATGGCAGTATACAAATCTGTTGGCGAATTAATGAAATAATAATTGAAAATTAGAATTTCATAAAAGAGGCGGTTACAAAATTTGTAACCGCCTCTTATTTTTCAAAGTTTTTAAACATTTTTGATATATAATAT
>CAZKJV010000103.1:0-5517 GCA_964553175.1 uncultured Muribaculaceae bacterium
ATATTAAGATTTTTGGGTAAATTCTTAAAAATGTGATACAATTATTTTATGTTTGAAGAAATTGACCAAGCAAGAATAGACGAAATAAAAACTCGTACCCGTGAAGTATTGGATAGAACTAACCTTTACCAATACAAAGGTACAGTATCAAAATTGTTAGGCTTGACCGTAGAAGTAAAACTTCCGGGGCTAAAAATCGGCGATTTGTGTTACATTGAAACAAACACCGGCGAAAAAAAACCCGCAGAAGTTGCTGCATTTAAAGGTGAAGTTGCACAATTACTTTTGCTTTTAGACGGAAATGGTATCGGACAAGGTTGTTTGGTATCTTCAACAGGTCAACCGATTACAATTCCTGTCGGAGATTTTTTACTTGGCAGACTTATTGACCCAATGGGAAATCCTATGGACGGACACCCATTACCATTAGAGCACGCAGAATGGCGAAACATTGAAGGTCCACCACCAAGCCCGTTTGAGCGTCCAATTATTACAGAAATGTTCTCAACTGGGGTTAGGGCAATAGATTCATGTTTGACATTCGGTTGCGGACAACGTATGGGGCTTTTCGCAGGTTCCGGTGTTGGTAAATCAACACTTTTAGGTATGATTGCAAGAAATTCCGACGCTGACGTTAACGTTGTTGCACTAATCGGAGAACGTGGTCGTGAGGTTAAAGAATTTATTGAAGACGCCTTAGGCGAAGACGGTATGAAAAAATCTGTTCTTGTTTGTGCAACAGGTGACCAACCGCCATTAATCCGTCAAAAATGTTTACTTGCAGCAACTGCTGTTTGCGAATATTTCAGAGATAAGGGCAAAAAAGTATTCTTGATGACCGACACAATTACTCGTTGTGCTATGGCAGGGCGTGAAGTAGGTCTATCACTTGGCGAACCACCTACAATGAAAGGTTATCCGCCATCAATTTTCTCTTGGTTACAAAAAGTTCTTGAACGTGCAGGAAACAGTCCAAAAGGTTCTATTACTGCATTTTATACCGTTTTGATGGAAGGGGACGACATTAACGACCCTATCGTAGACACGGTGCGTGGTATTACCGACGGTCACATTTTCTTATCCAGAAAAGTTGCCGAAGCAAACCATTACCCTGCAATTGACGTACTTGGAAGTATTTCCCGTTTGATGAGTGCCATTGCAACTCCTGAACACAAAGCTGCAGCGGGTAAAATGCGTAAACTTCTTGCTTTATACAGAGAAAACAAAGATTTGATTGACGTAGGTATGTATCAACAAGGTTCAAACCCGAGTCTTGATATTGCAATTGAAATGATGCCACAAATTAACGCATTTTTACAACAAAGAACAACCGATATTGTAAGTATGGACACAACTATCGGCACTTTGATTGAAATGCTAGCAAATGTAAATGTTTAAGGTATAATAAAACTATGAAAAATTTGGTTATAACATTATTATCAACATTAATTATCGCAACACCTTGTTTTGCAAGCGATAACTACATTGCCTACGCAGATAAAGTTTCTGCAAAATCTTCTGCAAAACAATATCAAACACTTGATAAAGAAATTAGAACAACATTAAAAAAACAAATAAATTATACAAATAATTATGACTTTGAGGGTCTAAAATCTTTATATTCTGACAAATATTTGAATGCTGACGGTTTCAACAAAACAATGTATTTTGATTTAGTTAGAAAAACTTGGGATTTGTATCCTGACATCAAATATACAATGAACATTGATAACATTAGCATTGTTGGAAACACTGCAATTGCATCTGTTAGCGAATATGCAAAAGCAACAACTTCTGAAAAAGTAGACGAAATTGAAATAAAAGGTTATTTAAAAAGTTCATCAGATTGCCTTTATTATCTTGAAAAAGTCGGCGACAATTGGTTAGTTACATCTGACAGCATAATCAGTGAAAAAACGGTTTTAACTTACGGCGAAGCAAACGATGTAAAAATTGAACTTATCGTTCCTCAATTAGTTCCGGCTGGAAAAGAATACACCGCAAGTTTAAACATTGCTCTTCCTGACAAAAAAATGTTAACAATCGCATCTATCGGACAAGAAAAAATAACTTATCCGCACGTTAATGCAGATGAAGTTTTCAGAAAACTTCCTGAAAACGGAATTTTAGAACGTGTTTTCAAAGCAAACAAAGATAATTTAAACGAATACACAGTAGCATCTATCGGAATTACAAGAGCAAGAGTTACTCCACAAAAAGAAATAAAACTCGTAGTTTCTGGATTGGGCTACATTATCACAAGAACAAACGTGATACCAACAAAAGATTTTTCAAAGGTAAAACCAAATGGCAAGAAAGAAACAACCGCAAAACTTGTGGATTAAAATTTCATATCTATTTTTAGTTTTTGCAGGACTTTCTTTTGCAATAAGCTATCTATCAGATTTTATCGTAACTGAAATTCAAACAGGAATGAGAATTTCTAATCCTATTTTTTCATTAATTTACACTCAAAACACAGGTGCCGCATTCAGCATTTTGCACGAATACCCATTCTTATTGATTGCCTTATCTGTTACTGCACTTGTTGTTTTATTCTCATACATCATAAGACACGCAGGAACAATGTCATATAACGGGATTTTTTGGCTTGCACTTTTATTATCGGGAATTTTTTGCAACCTATTTGAAAGAGTTCAATTAGGCTTTGTTAGAGATTATATAAAACTAAATTTTGTTAATTTCCCTATTTTTAATCTTTCTGATATGGCTATCAACATTAGTGTTGTGGTGATTATAATTTTACTTTTGAAAAATACTCAATTGAAACAGCTATGAAATTTTTAATAGACGAAAACGACGAAAACTCAAGACTTGATGCGTATTTATCTAACTTAATCGAGGATATTTCACGTTCAAAAATTCAATCTGCAATAAAAAACGGAAACGTTCTTGTAAACGGAACAGTAAAAAAATCATCTCACAAATTACACGAGGGCGATGTTATTGAATTTGAGCCTCAAATTATGGAAGAAGTAAAAATCGAACCGCAAAACATTCCCCTTGACATTGTTTGGGAAGATGAAAATATGCTTGTCGTAAATAAACCGTCAGGAATGCTTACACACCCGACAACAATAGAACGTTCAAACACTCTTGTTAATGCTCTTTTATACAAATATGGGGATAATTTGTCCGATATAAACGGCGAATTTAGGCGTGGAATTTTACACAGACTAGACCGTAACACCTCAGGACTTTTGATGGTTGCAAAAAATAACCCGACACACGAATTTCTTGCATCACAAATCAAAGAAAAAACAGCAATAAGAAGTTATCTTGCAATCGTAAAAGGTTCTGTTAAAGACGAAAAAGGCGTTATAAATTTACCAATCGGCAGACACCCGACCCAACCACACAAAATGGCAGTCATTGAGGGCGGAAAACCAAGTATAACAGAATACAGAGTTTTAGAAAGATTTAAAAACTCAACTTACATTGAACTAACTCTAAAAACAGGCAGAACTCATCAAATCAGAGTTCATATGAGTTACTTTAGAACTCCTGTTTTCAACGATACTTTATATGGTGCAAAACCAGAAAAAGTAAAAACAGAAGAACAAGTTTTACAAGCATATAAATTAGAGTTTACAAAACCGAACTCTAATGAGATAATAAAATTACAAATTGAACCGGACGAAAAAATTCAAAAAGTTCTAAAATACTTAAGGAGTCAAAAATGATTATATTTTTAAGATTATTATCACTATTATTTTTAATTTTGATTGCGTACTTTTGCTATTCAATCAAAGATTTCCACGCAATAGCATTTGCAAGTGCAGGTTTTATCGCTGGGATTTTATTCGTTTTATCTTACGTTTTAGATATTTCAAGAAAATTGAAAGCTTATAAAAGAGAATTAGAAAAAAATTCTGTATCTTCTGACGAAAGCGATTCAAAAGTAAAAGTTTTGGAATCAAAAATAGAAGTGCTTGAAAAAGCTTTAAAAGATGCTTTGAACAAATAAAAAATTCATTAAATAATAAAAAAAGGGCGGTTTTTCAAAGAAAAACCGCCCTTTTTTAAACTTTTAAATCAATTAATTTTCAGATTTAAACATGTCTTTTTTTTCGTTGATGAAAGTTTGAATATTTCCAACAATTTCATCACCTTTTCTTTGTAATTCAGAAACAACAGCTTCAGCTTTATCTTGAATATCTTTTACTTTTGCGTCTGTTTTTTCCAAAACATCTCTTGCTGTATCTGACAACATTTCACGAGTTTCTTCACCTGATTTTGGAGCCAACAAAATACCTGCAACAGCACCTAATGCAGCACCAACAGTGAAACCTACTAAAAATTTTCCTACTGACATAATAATATTCTCCTTTACCACTTTTATTCTAACTTATATGCAAATAAAAACATTACCCTTTTGGAGCGTTTTTATTTTTGAAACATCTTCATTACGGTAGTAAAACCTTTTGTCAAGCCTTTTGCCAAAGAGCCTGAAATGAATTTTAGTTTTGAAAGTGTTGCAGTACTAAGACCGAATGCACCTTCTACCGCATCTCTCATTTTGTCAATGCCTCTATCTGTTGATTTCATAAAATCATTCAAAGTGTGAAGAGATTCGTTTAATTCTCTTAAAGTTGGTCTGATTTCATTTTTTACAACAGAAGTTGTATCGTCAACATTTTTAGCCAATTTTGACAAATCAACCAATAATTTGATTAAAAATCCGCCAACAAGAACAAGCATTATGCCTGTTGCTACTGCTAAAAAGGTTAAACCATTGTTTAAAAGTACTTGAGATGTTTCCATTTTGTAATTCCTTATTCCTAATTAATATCGTAATCTGAATTTGCTTCTTCAAGCTGTTTTGCTTTTTCTAATTTTTCCGATTTTACGGCATTAGAAATTTTTTTAAAATTTTCTTCTATTTTATATTTTACCAAATCGATTGCTTTACAAGCTTGTTTTTTTGCTTCAACAACGTTTGGCGATTGAGTTTCAACCAAGTTTTCAATAGCAAGTTTTATATCTTTGCAAGATTCTTCACCTTTTTTAGGAGCTAACAAAATTCCTGCAACAAGACCACCTACAACACCTGCAAGTATGCCTATACCGAAACAAACCGACTCTTTTTCTTTGCACATATCAAACCTCGACTTTCTTTACTGACGATTGTAACATGTAAATTAATTTCACACAATGTTAAATTCTACAATCAGCCCTAAGAGTATCATACAGAACTAATAACAATTCCGCAAACAATAATTTCTTTCTAAATTTTGTTTTTTGAAAAAAGAATATTGCAATTGAAATCAACAAGCCTTTTATGATACCACGTATAAAATCACGTCTTCTTGCCTCAAATTCACGTTTTTGACATCTTATCCAAATTCTGAATTTGTTTGCAATGTCGTAAGTCATTCTAAGTCTGAATTTTAGCGTATGGCGATTTACTCTTATTTTTTCTGATAATGCTAAAACTTTTTTATCCAAAACTGATATGCCATAACATATCATTGAAACAACAATTAACTCTAATAT
>CAZKJV010000104.1:0-5480 GCA_964553175.1 uncultured Muribaculaceae bacterium
ACAAAAAATAAAACAAAAGAGAAATTAGAAGATTAAATTTTTTATAAAAAAATATACAATGAAACTATACAATCTTGGGAGATATTGGATAGTTAAAAACTTGCCGTATGGCAAGTTTTTTCTTATAATAAAAGAATTATGGAAAACACTAGAACCTCAAAAACAATAATTTCATTAATGTCAGGTACATCTTGCGACTCAATTGATGTCGGTCTTTGCCTTGTAAAGCCTGATTTAAGTTGTTCACTGATTGACGGATTAAATTACGAATACCCGCAAGAAATCCGAGAACACATCTTTAATATTTTTCATAAAGGAACAACTTTAAGCGATATTTGCAAAACTAATTTTATAATTGGTCAATGCTTTGCAAACGCCGCAAATGAAATGATAAAACGCCACGGCAAACCTGATTTCATATCCTCACACGGTCAAACTGTTTATCACTACCCAAAAGATACAAAAATTGCAGGAATATCTGAAAGAAGCACTCTTCAAATCGGAGAACCATCTGTTATTGCTCAGAAAACAGGTTGTGTGACTATTGCAAACTTCAGAACAGCAGACATAGCTCAAGGCGGAAACGGAGCCCCTTTAGTTTGCTTTGCAGATGAAACTTGGTTTAAACCTTTAAATAAAAATATTGCCATTCAAAATATCGGCGGAATTTCTAATGTTACAGTCGTATCAAAGGATTGTGCAACTTTCGGCTTTGACACAGGGCTTGGAAATATAATGATTGATTATTGCACCCAAAAATTCTTTAACAAACCTTACGACAAAGACGGAGAATTCGCATCAAAAGGAAAAGTTTCTGAAAACTGGTTAAACTGTTTATTAGAAGATGAATATTATTACACAGAACCGCCAAAAACAACAGGCAGAGAGTATTTTTCAGAAAAATATATTGAAAACGCATTAAAATTAGCACCTAAAAACAAATACGATATCATTGCAACAGCAACGGCTCTAACAGCCAAAACAATCGCACAAAGTTATGAACGATTTGTTTATCCTAATACCTCAGTAAACGAGGTTATACTCGGCGGTGGCGGTGCTTATAACCCTGTTTTAAAACAATATTTAGAACATTATTTACCAAAAGAAATTACACTAAAAACACACGAAGATTATGGTATTTCAAACAACTTTAAAGAGGTTATGGCTTTTGCCTTGCTAGGGTATTGCACTTTCTACAAAATTCCAAATAATGTACCGAGTTGTACAGGTGCTGAAAAAAGGGTTGTCATGGGACAAATTAGCTATTGCTAAGTTCTTTTATTGCCTTTGGGATATAATCTAATAAATCAGACGCCAAAACAGAATACTCGGTCAAATCTTCACTTGCAATTTCACCCGCTCTACCGTGCAAATAAACCGCAGTTTTGCAAGCATCAAATGGCTTTAAACCTTGAGCTAAAAACCCTGCAATCATTCCACACAAAACATCACCCGTACCAGCTTTTGCAAGAGCTGAGTTTCCTGTATTATTTGTATAACAGTTCAAATTTTTTGAACAAACAATTGTATTGTGCATTTTTAAAACAGTTGTACATTTAAAATTTATTGAAATTTCAATTGCTGAGTCTTCAGGATTATCCAATATTTCAGAAACGTCTTTTCCTAGTAATCTTGAAGCCTCTTTTGGGTGAGGTGTCAAAATTAATCTATCAGGAAGAATTATTTTTTTAAATTTTGCAAGCAGATTTATACCATCTGCATCTAAAACAACTGGCAAATCAAGGATTGCAAGCTCAGTCATAATAGATTTAAACATCAAAACGGCAGGAGCTTCCGTTGAAAAACCACAACCAAACGACACAACGTCATAATTTTTCACAACATTTTTAACTTGTTTTATTGGTACTAAAACAACATCAGAAGTTTTATTAGCAACAGATTGCAAAGCCGTAGGACAACTTGCAAGAGCTACATATCCGCACCCTGATTTTAATGCAGAAACGCTTGATAAATACGCCGCACCTAAATAATTTGGAGAACCGGCAATATTCAAAACTTTGCCAAAAGTTCCTTTGTTAGAATTTTGTTTACGTTTCGGCAAAATAATGTCGGGCATTTTATCCCACCTGTCTTATTGCTTCATACAAAACAATAGCAACTGAATTTGATAAATTCAAACTCCTTTGACCAGCTTTCATCGGAATTGTAATAGAATTTGCCCCGTCAGCAAACAAAATATCTTCCGGAATTCCTCTTGACTCAGGTCCAAAAACCAAAAAATCACCATCATGAAACTTTGCATCAAAATAAGAAACTTTTGATTTTGTTGTTAAATAATAAAACTTTGAATTAGGATTTTGAGCAATCAACTCGTCCAAAGAGTCCACTCTTTGAATATTTACGCTATCCCAATAATCTAATCCTGCACGTTTTGTATATTTATCGGACAAAGAAAATCCTAACTTACCAACAAGGTACAAATTAGCACCCGTGCAAGCACATAACCTTGCTATATTCCCAGTATTTTGCGGAATTTCAGGTTCATACAAAACAACATTAAATTTTTTAATATCCATTATTTCCATTATTTTGCTTCTTTTACAAAAAACTTTTTACTTTCAAATAAAACAGGAATACCTCTTAATACGCAAAGTAAAATTGCGATTTCTGCTGCTAAAGCACCGATAATAAGGAATATGAATGCTGCACATTTTGGCATACCAGGAGTATACGCAATAATGTAGAAAGTAAACGCAATTGCTTTTGCAACAGCATAACCTATTTTCATAACTTTTGACCCACAAATCCATTGGCAAACAGGGTCATCTAACATACTACCTTTTCCAAAAGGAATTAAACCGTGTTCCAAAGCTACACTTCTTAAACTATCAGTTACAACACCTCTTGCAACAGCAATCATAGGGAACACAACAGGAATCCAACCCATGTGAGCTAGCATAATCCAGAATACATATTCTGTAATTCTATCACCCATAATATCTAAAACAGCACCTAATTTGCTTGTTTCATTAAATTTTCTTGCTACATAACCATCTAAACCATCAAAAGAAAAAGCAAGAATTGTTAATATCAATGAAGAAACATAAGCTGCAGTTGATTTATCAAAATATAACAACCCAACAGCAATAAATATCAAAAATATTCTTGAAATACTAATTATATTAGCCATAAATAACTCCTTAATCCCTTATAAATGTAAAAAGGGTGCTTAAAGCACCCTAAAATTATTGATTTAATCTTGAAAGAGCAAAATTACGTTGATCTAACGATTTCAATTTATTTTCGCCTAACATAATTTTTTCAGCTTCTTCAAGAATTCTAACTACGCTAAATCCGTTTTCACCGTCAGAGCGAGCAGTCATTCCTCTTTCACAACAAGCGATGAAATGTTGACACTCTAATTTCAATGGTTCAATTTCCAAATAATCAATATGAATATCAGTTATCGGACCATCTTTTTTATTATCAAATACTTGCAATTTATTTTCTTGTAAAGTATCGTCTAAAATTGCTGTCGCTTTTGTACCACGAACTAACAATCTAACGTGCTTCATTGGAGTAATCCAGCTATCAGTAATTTGACCAATTACGCCATCTTCAAATTCGATTGACAAATGTGTAATATCCATAATTTCATTTCTATCTGAAGAACAACCAACAGCAGAAATAACTTGTTTAGGTTCTTTTCCTAACACATAAGCCATCATAGATACATCATGAGGAGCTAAGTCCCACATAACGCTTCTGTCGTTTTTGAAGTAATTAACATTTAATCTGTCACTTTGTGCATAAACAATATCGCCTAAAACGCCATCGTTAACCAACATTTTTAAACGATTTACAGCAGGATGATACAATAACAAGTGACCAACCATTAACACTAAGCCTTTTTCTTGAGCAAGTTGTTTCAAAGCTTCAGCTTCTTGTGCTGATGTTGAAATAGGTTTTTCAACATAAACATGACGACCTGATTCAAGAACAGTTTTCACTAATTTAAAGTGAGTATGACTTGGTGTAACAACTGCAACTGCAGTAATTTCAGGATTATTCAAAACTTCGTTAAAATCAGAAGTTGTATGAACTCCAGCATATTGTTCTTCAATCTTTTTAAGATTTTCTTTGTCTAAATCACATACAGTGTGTAATGCTTCTAAATTATAGAAGTTACGCACAATATTTCTTCCCCATAGCCCGCAGCCGATTACTGCAATTTTTTGTTTTTTCATTTATAAAATATCCTACAAATTTGCCATAAAAGAGGACTATTTTACATCCTCTTTTATGATAATTAAATTATTACTTATTTTCATAGCACAGGTCGGTAAAACTACTTCGTTTAAGCCATCAGCAATGCTGATAATTTTCCCTGCACCTAAAACAACATCTTCACCTTTATATGTAAAAGTGTAGTCTGTGTTTCTGTCCGATCTTATAGTTATTTTTTCCATAATCAAAAATCTTCTACAAAATTAGTCAAAAACATAGTTGATGATAGCAGCTTCTCTAGCTCTTTTAACAGCTTTTGCTACCATTCTTTGGTGTTCTGCGCAGTTGCCAGTAACACGTCTTGGAATAATTTTACCAGCTTCTGTTAAATATCTTTTTAACTTTGCAGCATCTTTGTAATCGATTGAATCAACATGATCAGCACAAAAACTGCAAGTTTTTGTTTTTTTCTTATCTAAGTCTTGTTTTGCCATTTAATTTTCCTTTCTTATGCAAATATAACTCTAATTTTTTCAACTAAAACGGAATTTCTTCCTCTCCGATAAGTTCATCACCTATTTCTGTATCTGAGAACTTAACGATATCGCCTGATACATCTGACATTGAACCTGAATTTGCACCCATTAATTCAATACCGTTTGCATCAATTTCATAAATTTTACGTTCTGTTCCGTTTTCACTTTTTACGTTTGCAGTTTGAAGTCTACCTTCAACCAACACTCTTGAACCTTTTGACAAACCAGAAACAACTTCATCTAAGTTTGTTCTTTTTACAAGAACTCTTATTAAAAGTTCTTCTCTTTCGCCAATGTTCAACACAAATGCTGAAACTGGAACATTATTTGACGTAAAACGTTTTTCAGGATTTCTAAATACCGTGCCTGTTACAACGGCTTTTGCTACTGTCATTATCTTTTACCTTATACAGAAGCTTTTTCTGAAGCGTCTAAGAACATAATTCTTAAAACGTTGTCATTTAATTTTAATGCACGTTTGAAATCTGCAACTTTTTCAGCAGGCATAGAAATCATTGAGTTTACAAAAAAACCATCTCTTGATTTTTGAATATCATAAGCTAATTTTTTTCTGCCCATTTTATCTCTTGATTCAACTTTACCACCTAATTCAGCTAAGTCTGCGTCGATTTTTGCAATAGCTTTATCAACTTCATCTGAATCTAAATTTGGTTTTAAAATTGTTAATAATTCGTAGTTTTTCATTTTTTCTCCTTACATATAACTATAATTATATCCTAATATTAGCATAAACAA
>CAZKJV010000105.1:0-5476 GCA_964553175.1 uncultured Muribaculaceae bacterium
CTACAATATAAATATGGATAATTTGTTTCTTGAAAAATTAAAAACTCAATGGAAAAAAATAAGAGAAAAAATGTCAACTTTTGATGCTTATTTTTCAAAAGGTCTTGAACTTTATGACAAGAAAAAGTATCAAATGGCAATGGAATTTTTCAAAATTGCACTTTCTCAAAGTAACGCAGAACCTTATGCGAACTACAATCTTGCACTTACATACCAAAAATTAAACAAGCAAGAAGACGCTATTAAATATTATGAAAAATTTATTGAAAATTATCCTCAAGACCAAAGTGCGTTATATAATGTGGCATTAATTTATTATGAAAAAGAAGATTACAAACATGCCGCAAACTATTTTTATAAAAGTTTCAAACAACAACAAGACAAATTAAACATTGAAGCACTTACAAAAAGTTATTTAAAAATGGATAGATTACCAAAAGTAATGGATTTGGTAGACTACATTTTTAATTCAAATTGCGATAACAATTACGCTTATGAAGTCGCAAAACTAATTGAATCAAACAGCACAACAATAACTAATCCTAAATTATTAGAATATCCTTTAGATATTTACTTAAAACTTCTTGAAGAAAGTCCTAACAACTTTGATTTAGCACTTTCAACTTCAATTGTCTATGCAAAAAAAGGGGATTGGACAAACGCTATTGAATACTGTAAAAAAGCACTTGATATAAATCCTCACTCATTTGAAGCAAACAACCACATGGGATTTGCATATTATTGTGCAGAAGATTTTGATACTTGCATGCACTATTATGATATTGCATTCAAAATAAATTCAAAAACAGAATATAGCATTTACTCAAACATTGCTTACGCCTACGAAAAAATGGGCAAAACTCAAGAAGCAATAAAAATGTTTAAAGAGTTGATAACAAAATTTCCTGATTTTCCGACAAAAGACGAAGTAAAAAGACACGCAAAAGAACTTATTCATCAAAGATAATTAATAACTTTAGATTTTTCAAAAGAAGTTTTTCACCTCTTTTATCTTTGTGTTATATTTGTTATGAAGGTATTAATTAAAACAAAGAGGATATAAAAATCATGAAAACACTTTCACCATTACAAACAGAAAGATTAAAGTATCAACCAAAACTTCCGGAATGTTTGGCAAACGGCATCAACACGTTGGAAATAGAAGAAGGAAAAGCAACTGAATCTGTAAGAGATCAAGAAGAAATCAAAAAATTATTTGAAAAAACTTACGGAAAACCAATTGTAACTTTCAAATCAACATCAAACAAAAAATCATCACCGGTTAGAAACGTTGGTGTAATCTTATCTGGCGGTCAAGCTCCTGGTGGTCACAATGTTATTGCAGGTTTATTTGATGCATTAAAACAAGCAAATCCGGAAAATAAACTATATGGATTTTTAGGTGGTCCATCTGGTATTATTGACGGAAAATACCAAGAAATCACAAGCGATTTTATTGATGCTTACAGAAATACTGGCGGTTTCGATATCATCGGTTCTGGTAGAACAAAGTTGGAAACAGAAGAACAATTCCAAAAATCATTAGAAGTTTGTAAAAAATTAAACATTTCTGCTGTTGTAATCATCGGTGGAGATGACTCAAATACAAACGCAGCATTACTTGCAGAATGGTTCGTTAAAAACGAAACAGGTATTCAAGTAATCGGTTGCCCTAAAACAATCGACGGCGACTTAAAAAATGAACAAATCGAAGTTTCTTTCGGTTTTGACACAGCAACAAAAACTTATGCTGAATTAATCGGAAACATTCAACGTGACGCAAACTCAGCAAAAAAATATTGGCACTTTATCAAAATCATGGGTAGAAGTGCATCTCACGTAGCTTTAGAAGCAGGATTACAAACTCAACCAAACATCTGCTTAATTTCAGAAGAAGTTGAAGAAAAGAAAATGTCATTAGACCAAATCGTAACTTCTATGTGTACAACAATTGCAAAACGTGCAGAAATCGGCAAAAACTTCGGTATCGTTATCGTTCCTGAAGGTTTGATTGAATTCATTCCTGAAATGAAAGTTCTAATCGCAAGCTTAAATGACTTAACTCACGAATTAGAATCTGATAGCAAATACCAAAACGCAACAGCTGAAGAAAAATTTGAAATCATTTCTTCAAAATTAAACGAAAATGAAGCAAAATTATTCTTAAGCTTGCCAACTCTAATCAAATCTCAATTATTAATGGACAGAGACCCTCACGGTAATGTTCAAGTTTCAAGAATTGAAACAGAAAAACTTTTAATCGAAATGATTAGAACAAAATTAAATGAAATGAAAGCAGAAGGTAAATATGTAGGCAAATTCTCAGACCAAGCACACTTCTTCGGTTACGAAGGTCGTTGTGCATTCCCATCAAACTTTGATGCTGATTATTGCTACTCTTTAGGTTTCAACGCTTTTGCTTTGATAAACTTCGGTTTAACAGGATACCTTTCATCAGTAAGAAACCTTGTAAAACCTGCTAAAGAATGGGTTGCAGGCGGTGTTCCATTAACAATGATGATGAACATGGAAAAAAGACACGGTGAAATGAAAGCCGTTATCCAAAAAGCTCTTGTTAAACTTGATGGACCTGTATTCAAAGAATTAGAAGCTCACAGAGAAGAATGGGCAATGAATGACAGATATTTATTCCCAGGAGCTATCCAATACTTCGGACCTAGTGAAGTTTGTGACGTTACTTCTGTAACTCTACAACTTGAACACAAATAAACTTATTTATTAAATAAGCAATAAAAAAGGCGGACATACTGTCCGCCTTTTTTATTTTATAAATTTTTACGCCTCAAAATTAAACAATTTTCTTGATTGTGGTTGTTGATCAACCTGAGTCAAACCTTTATTTTGTTCTTTTACTTTATTCATAAAACGCTTGTCTTCCGCATTCAAAAATCTTTCAATAAATTGCAATTTTGATTGATTTTTTGGTGTTGGGTGAGTTACAAGATATTCAATGATTGGATTTTTCATTTCGCTATACATATAACCTTGCAAAGCAATACCCTCAGAACGTTCTACAATAGTTTGAATAGCAACTTTTCTGTCAGTAGAATTCATACTTTTAATGATTTCAACACTGTCTTTTGCACTCAAACTCTTGAATTCATCAGTCGATACCAATTCAGTAGCAGAAACACCGTGCATCATTGATTTTACAGTGTTTAAATTTGCTTTTTGTATATTTGCAGAACCAACACCACGAGAAGATGTTTCTTTTGTAGAATTAGTATTTGCTTGTTTTACAGTAGTTTTATTTTGCTGAGTTTGATTATCACTTGTTGTTTTTTGTGAATTTGCCTCATCTTTGGCTTTATTCATCGCTTGTTGAGCTTCTGTACGAGCTTTTGCTGCATTTGCTTGATTTTCGTATTCTTTTGTTTTTTCTTCTAAGATTTGTTTTGCACCATCAGTACCGTGTTCATTAATCATCTTGATAATATCATCACGGTTTGAGATATCATAATCGTAAGTGTGAGATGCTACATTTGACATCGCTTCATCATTACCGGAATCAATCACACGTTGAACCATTTCACGTTGATTTTTCTTAGCAACATTTTGAATAGATTGAGATGCCGCTAAAAGATATCTGTCCTCAATATCATATTTACGCTCAGTTTTATCAACATCTAATTGTGCATCTTCATGGTAATCTCCGATACGAGAACCAACAGCCTCTGCTCTAGCTTGTTTTACTTCGTCAGATGCACCTTTTTCTTCATAAATTTCATGTGAATGTTCGTTAGCTTTAACTTGTTTTTCAGCATCTTCGATTGAAGTAACTACATCAATTGAAGCGTTAATAACATCTTTATTACCACTTGTTGCAGCTTGTTCATCAACAACACCGGCTGTTGTTACTTTTAAATCATCACTTTCAGTATCAGCAACTTTGTTTGCCAAAGCAATAGCACCCTTGTCACCAGTCATTCTAATTACTTGTTGACCTAAAATTTCAGCATTTTCAGTATCAACAACACCAGTTTCTGGGTCTATAACATTTTCAATATTATTAACGATTGCTGTACTTGCAACTTGTTCTCTACCAGTTTCAATTGCAGCATCTGCGTATGCAACAACTACATCACCACCTGTTCTGGAAACAGGATCAGCCATAGCTTCAACAACTTCATCTCCATTTTGACGAGATGGATCCATCATATCAACGAATAATTGAGCCATTTGCTCTCGAGAAAGTCCTGCATCTTTTGCACGTCTTTGGAATTCACCAACGATATGAACCATTTGTTGTGCAACATCAGTATCTAAATTTGAATTTTTCATGATGCTACCAAGTCGTTTTTGGAATTCGACAGGATCACCATTACATTCTTTATAAACTTTCTTGATGTAATCGCTTGCTATACTTTTATTTTTCTCAAAGATTTTCTTTTCTAATTTTGCCTTTTTATTTTTCAAATTAGTTTGAATTTTTTTAAGCTCTTTTGCTTGTTCAGGATTTTTAGTTGCTATTTCAGCAATTTTTTCATCCGTATATTGTTCAAGAGAAGCCTCTATGTTAGATATTTCACCTTTCCATTTTGTAATATCTTCATGAGCATTATTAAGCTTCTTTTCACCCAAAACATCTATTAAATCTTCTTCAATTGAATTACCGTCTTTTACATAACCGTTTTCACCAAAACGAGCATCTCTCGTTTTGTTTTCGATTTTATTGCCGTTGACATCATAATACATAACTTTACCGTCAACATATTCTATTTTCGACAATTGACGTTCTGTACCGGTTTTACTCATTATTTCTTCTGAAAGTTGTTTTTCCACAACAGAGCCATCAGCCATAGTAAAACGCATTTTACCACCGTCTAAAAACTCTTGCGATACAACATCTTCCATATTAATTTCTGCATTACTATCCGCAAACACTGTTACCGGCTTATTTGAAGATGCCGTTTTAAACATAGAATTTGATAAGAAATTATTCAAGAACGATGTTTTTGGAGTTTCCTTTAAAAATTCCGGTTTATTAAACAGTAATTCCGTATTTTGCAAACTATTACTTCTGTTAAACGAGAATAAAGATTGCTCATTCACGTTATTTTGATTTGTATTACCACCAAAATTCAAACCAATACCAGAGTTTAAACCATTTGCACCTTGATTATTTGCAGAGAACAATGATGCATTTTGATCCGGCTTAAAGGTGTTAAAAGTAACTGATTTATTTGCAGATGCAGAAAAATCAATTATGATATTATTATCAGAAGCAAACTTAATTACCTCGCTATCAGGAATAGATGCGGGGATATTATATAAAAGTCTTATGTTTGCTATTGATTGTCCTGCTGCCATAGGCATACCTTTACATAATATTATTACTGTACATATATTTAAAGTAGTTTTTTACCCAAATTTTGCCATGGTTTTAACCATATTTTAAAAAATTTTACAAAAATTTACAATAGGTCAAAATCATGATTTCTACATGGTTTGAGGC
>CAZKJV010000106.1:0-5463 GCA_964553175.1 uncultured Muribaculaceae bacterium
CGTTGGCGTGCAGTAAAAAGAGACTAAATGTCTCTTTTTACGTGGAGAATAAAAAAGAATTTGTAAAGCTAAAAAGCCAATGGAGGGAAGAGACGTAGTCTCGTCTTTCGCAAAAAAAGAGCCACTTACGTGGACTCCTTTAAAATGGAGCAAGGACTCCGTTGGCGTGCAGTAAAAAGAGACTAAATGTCTCTTTTTACGTGGAGAATAAAAAGAATTTGTAAAGCTAAAAAGCCAATGGAGGGAAGAGACGTAGTCTTGTCTTTCGCAAAAAAAAGAGCCACTTACGTGGACTCCTTTAAAATGGAGCGGAAGACGAGACTCGAACTCGCAACAACCTGCTTGGAAGGCAGGGACTCTAGCCATTGAGTTACTTCCGCATTTATTTAGTTGTAATGCTTGAGATTTTTCTCAAGGCTTGTACTTATTATAAATTAAATTTTTTTACAAGTCAATTATTTTGTAAAGCTTTTGTTTTATATACAAATATTAAATATTCTGTATTCTCAGGATTGATTATTGTTTCAAGCTCTAATTTTTTTGTTGCTTCGTCTAAAATTTCAAGATTGATTTTATTTACAAGTATTCTATATAATTCGTATTTGTACATCTCATCGTTAATTCTTGCAGGGTTTTGTAATTTTGCTTTAGGGTTAGTTATTAGTATACAAAATCTGGAGCCTTTTTTTAAATGGTTAAAATAATCGTTATTAATAAAGTTTCTAAAGCTTGTTAGAGGTTTATCGGTTCGTAAATATGGCTTTAGTATTTCGTTTTTATTTGCTCTAGTTATCGTTTTTATTGTATTTTGGTCAAATAATTTTGATATAGATTTTTTATCGCCATAAAAACAAATTTTATCTGTATTAAAGTCTACAAATTTTGCGTTTGTGTCATAAAATTTTTGAACGATAAATCCCATTTCTGCAACAAAAATATAGTCATTTGAGGTTAAATTTAATTCTTTTATGTCGTTATTAATTTTTTCAAAAATACCGAATTTCGTTGTAAGTGCGGTATTTTTGACACCCCATATTCCGGTCAATTGAAGTAAAACAAGTAAAACGATTAATATTTTGTTTGTTATCCTTAAATCTATTGTTAATCCGTAGGCAACTGTTAAAATGATTGCAGGGTAAGAAATTATTGTATGTCTAGGGATTATGCCCATTTTTCCCATTGATGCAAGTGTAATTTCTATAAATAGAAATATTACTGATGGTAATAAAATTATAAGTAGGTTTGAGTTTTTTGTTTTGAGGCTTTTTATTATTCCATAAAGGCATATAATTATTGGAATTATACCGAAAATTATATATCTGGTGTTGAACAATGTTGCTAGGTTATAATCCCAAGTGGCGTTATTAGTGAGGGTGAAAAATAGGTTTGAAAAATATGTAAGTGATAAGCTGTACACAAAAGATAAATCAAAATAAAATACTTCTTTTACAAAAGAAAAAAGTGAATTCGAGTAAATATTTGATGTTTTTATTAAAAATATTATTGCTGGAATTGAAAGTATTATGGTAAATACTCCGTTCTTTATATATTTTGTTAAATTTTGTTGTGTGAAAATAAGATAAATTATTCCTGCTAAAAATTGGCAAAATACGAAAATAATACCAAGATTAAAAGTGTATATTACGAGTAAAGCGGAGAGGATTAATCCTAAAGATGCTTTATTGATTTTTAAGAATATTGCTTGAAAATAAGTAGACATAATACTAAATAGTACAAGTATTCCGTAAAATCTTATTTCTATGGAATAGTATGTGAAAAATACGCTGATTGCCAGTAATATTGCAAATAAATATCCTGTCTGTTTATTAAATAATTTTTTGCCGATAAAAAATCCTAAAGGTACTGATAACGTTGAAAATGCTGTTCCAATAAGTCTATAAATAAAAGTTGTATCACCAAATATGTTGCCGAATATTTTTGTTAACAAAAAGTATACAGGCATGTGAACATCTTCATTCCAAAGTGCTGTAAGTGTTTGAAAGATGTCATCTTGACGTATAAAATAGATACTAAAAAGTTCGTCAATCCAAACTCCGTTTCTGCAATAGAAAGCAATTGATCTAAAAATTATTGCAAAAAGTGTGATTAATCCAACGTAGAAAATTTCTTTTTTGTTCTCTTTTACGTATTTTGCGATAGTTTCCATATCGAAATTATACCACGATAGCTAGATGAGTATACTAAAATTTATGTTCAAATTTTTATTGATCTTTTGGTCTATGAAAAAATAGTAAAACTTACATCTTGTGATTGATGATACAAACCGCAAAAACATATAAACTGATAATGTCAAAGGAAAGACATCAAAAGATGTGTTAATGGACTACTAAAAAGGGGTGGAATTGTGAAACGCTTAATCACAACATTAATGATTTTATCAATGACAATATTGTCAGCTAATGCGGGAGAAGAGAAAAGTAATACGCTTAATGCTATTCAAATTGATGCTTTAAAAAGCACTTATAATATTGTTTTAAATACAGATACGCCGGTTGACGTTAAAAGAACCGTGCAATCTTCTGATAATATGATTTTGACTTTAAGAAACATTAAACCTGCAAAATCATTAAATACTGTTTATAAAAATGCAGTTGAAGTTGATAGCGTTGTTGTTGAACCTATTGGCGATGATGTTTTAAATATTAGTATTAAAGCAAGAAACATCTCAAATTCAGCAGTAAATGTTGAACCGGAAAAAGCAGAAGTTTTGTCTACCAGTTCTATTATTACTCCTAAAAAACATAAAAAAGTAAAAAAAGAATCTATTGAATTGGCATCTCCAATCGATTCTTATATGCCTGTTTACAACGATGATGCTGAATTAGATGAGTTAGATGAAGAAACATCTTTTGCAGGTTTAGGATTACTTACAAAAATTAAAAATTTCCTTTCTCAAGGTAATATCTCAAATATTATAACAGTTGGTTTAATGGGGATAATTTTATTCTGCGGTATTAAATTATTCAAAAGAGAAGAACCTGAAACAGCAATCGGACTTGCTCAAAGTTTAAAAGAACGTGAAATTAGTTTGTATAAAGATTTGTCAATGTCACGTTCGCTTACTGATTCTATGAATAATACTCCAGTTGCACCTGCTGTTGCACCAAAAGAGCCTATTATTCCTCAAAAACCTATGATTAATGCAAATGCTGGTTATGGCTTAAGAGCATACAAATCAAGTTCAAGAAATCCTTATATGTCAGCTGATAACACAATGATGCAAAGAAATATATCTTCTGCATCTCCGGCTCCATCAATGACATCAACAGTAAAACCTCAACCAAGAACTATGTCAACAGTTGGTTCTAGAGTAAATAATCCAATTAATTTAGATATTAATAGACCAGTTCAAAATCTAGGCAATATCACACCAAAAGCTTCAAATATTGATAGTATGAAATTCTTAGATTCAATGGCAAAAATTTATGAAAAAAATGGTCGCTCAGACTTGGCACAAGGTTTAAAAGCAGGAATGCTAAAAGCTAAAGCCGATGTTTAGTAATGAGATTTGGGTATAAAAATTAACAGTAAAATGAAATTTAATAAACACATGACAACATTAACACGTGGGACATTTTGTCCCTTTTTTTTTGTTAAATTTCAGAATAAAAAAGCAGAGATTTTGTCTCTGCTTTTTTTAGTTTATTTAAGATTAAAAAGCTATTCTTTTATTGAATTTGCAAGTGTTACTGCTAATTTATTTAACTCGTTTTCTTGAGATTCTGAAAGGGTAGATTTTATAGTAAATGGTGTTTCGTTTAGTAATTCAGAGCCATTTAATTTTAAAATTTCGTCTTTCATTGTGTTTCCGCAATTTGCGACCCATGTTCCGTTTTGAATAATAACGTATTTTCTATTTTTTAATCCGTGCGAAGTTAATGCGTGAATTAAGTTTTCCATTGTTACAAAAATACCGTTATTATAAGTGTTGCCCGCTAAAACGATATGTGAATATTTGAACATTTCTGACAAGATATACGAATTATGGGTCATTGATGTGTCGTACATTTTTATATTTTTGATACCGTTTTCAGCAAGTTTTGAAGCTAAAACTTCAACAGTGTTTTCAGTTCCGCCGTATACTGAAGAATAAGCGATTACAACACCTTTTTCTTCGGGTTCATATTTTGACCATTTGTCGTATTTTTCAACAAACATCGGAATATTTTTTTCAATAACGACACCGTGCAATGGACAAATTCGTTTTATATCAAGTGTAGATGCTTTTTTTAGTACCGCTTGAACTTGTACTCCGTATTTACCTACGATATTTGTGTAATATCTGCGTGCTTCGTCAATATAATCTTCTTTTATATCAACTTCCATATCCGAAATGTTTCCGTCAATAGAGCCGAAAGAACCGAACGCATCTGCTGAAAATAAAGTTTTGCTTGTCTTGTCATAAGTAAGCATAACTTCTGGCCAATGCACCATAGGTGCAGATACAAATTGTAATTCGTGTTTGCCCAAAGATAATGTGTCATTTTCTTTTATAATTTGAATATTTACATTTTCTTCAAGCGTAAAGAATTGTTTTAACATATCACTTGCTTTTTGGGAGCAAACAACTTGTGTTTCCGGATATTTAGCCAAAACGTCATCAATAAGTGATGCGTGGTCAGGTTCCATGTGTTGAACTATTAAATAATCCAGTTTTCTTCCATTTAGAGAAGCTTTTAGGTTTTCAAAAAACTGTTTTGAACAATGTTTATCAACCGTATCGATTAAAGCAGTTTTTTCATCAGTAATAACATAAGAATTGTATGCTACACCGTGAGTTAAAGGGTAAACCGCTTCAAAAATTGTTAATTTTCGGTCAGAAACACCGATATGCCAAATATCATTTTCAATTTTTCTTATATTATGCATATTCCCTCACTTAGCCTATAACCGGTGCAACAAATGTTCTTGTAGCTAAATCTTTATCAAACAATAATAAAGCTTTTTTGTCGTCTCCGATAAGTTCTAATGTTTTCAATACGTTTCCAACGTTTGATTCTTCTTCAACTTGTTCTTTGATGTACCAATCTACAAATGACATTGCTGCTCTATCTTTAACTTTTTCTGCAACATCAGCAACGCCATTAATCAAAGATGTAACATATTCTTCGTGTTCTAAAACTTGTTTGAAAACTTCTAGAGGGGTACTACCTTTAACTTCAGGTTTATCAATTGCCATAAGTTTTACACTTCCGCCACGTTCTGTTAAATAGTTCATAAATCCTACTGCGTGAGCGTGTTCTTCTTGAACCTGTACATCAAACCAGTTTACAAAACCTTGTAAATTCATATCTTCAAAATGTAATTTCATTGCAAGATATAAATATTCTGAATATAATTCTTTGTTAATTTGTTCGTTGATAATTTGTTCTAATTCTGAATTAATCATAATTTTTGTCCTTTCTTTTATCGTCTAAATGCATATATATGATAGCACAAAAG
>CAZKJV010000107.1:0-3639 GCA_964553175.1 uncultured Muribaculaceae bacterium
TTCATGTAACACCCGAGGACTAAGAGAATTATAACGAAAAAGGCTCAAAATTTTCGGGCAGATTGCACAAATGATACAAATTTTATATAATATATGTATAAATAACATATATTATGTAAAAAGAGTCGAAAGGACAGCTTATGGGATTAGCAGCATCACAAGCAAGATTGTTATTTATTACGTTACGTCAGAACGATGTTTCGGCACAAATGCAACGTGTATCAAACGACACGATGGTATTGGCACGAGATAAAGACGTCGTAGCTGAAAAATACGAACAAATGTTAAATGGAAAAAGCTATAAATTAAAAGACGATGTAGATTTGTCTTATGATACTTTGATGGGTGGTACTGCAATCGATAGCTTAGGTAATGTAAATATAGTTACAAATAATGATGGACGAGTTGTTTTAAGTGGTGCTGATAAAACAAAATATGGTTTAACAGCAGATGTTGGAAACAAAGGAGATTTGGCAAAAATCTATCCTACAGTAGATGACTTTATTAAACAAGCTGATCCTACAAATGCTTCAGCTATTATTGCAACTAAACCTGCAACTACATCTTCTACAAACGGAGCTACTGATACGTCAGGATTAACTGATGATGATAAAAAACGAATTCAAACATTTACAAATACTTATGGTACATATCCAACAAATGCAACGATGTTCACTATAAATGATATTCTTTCAAAAATGAGTACTGTTGGAAGCATGCAAAATATCAAAACTTACGGTTCTGATAGATGGTCTGATTGTAATAAAGAAATTTCAGCGTATAGTTACACTCAAATTTCTAACGGAAATTATTCTGCCCAAGATGGTAAATATATACGACTTGCAACAGAAGGTGATAGACGTGGTACACCTAGCGATATGGCAAAAAATAACATTAATATTATCGCAAGTACGTTTAAAGAGGCAATATTAAAAGCAATGGGACTTTCAGGGGACTCTGCTACTGCGAATAAATTGACTAATATTGTTAGTACAATTGTAAATTATGTGGGCGGTTGGAATAACAATATTAGTAAAGAAATTGTATCAAAAGACGATACAGGATACGCTACAGGTACTAAACTTTCTGAAATTGTAAAAACAACGGCAACCTCTACTAGTGGTGGTGCAGATAATGACCATATGTGGTTAGATGTTCAAAAATTGTTTAACATGATGCTTGATGTTGCCATCAGATCTGTTCAAGATGAAAAGAGTGGCTCGGTTCTATCAATGACAGGTGCCGGCAATAAAAATCAAGTAATTACATCTACTGTTAACTCAAAAGGTTTGACACTTACAGAATGGAAAGAAAAATTAAAAAATACGGTTGGTTCCGCAAAATACGAACAAGCTCTTGCATATTTAGAACCAAAAACTCCTTCTAAAACGGGAGGTTCTACTGAAGCGGGAAATGTATCGAATTTACAAAAATATAAATGCTACGAAGCATTATATAACAACATAAATAATTACGGTTGGTCAGTTGAAGATACTTCATCTATTCAAGAAAAATTAAAAAACGGTACATATCGTTTGAACGGTACAGTATTAGCTAATAATACCGATCTATATGAAGAAGATACTTCAACAGATAGCACAGCAAAAGCAGAAGCTTATTGGAAAGTTGAAATGCAAAAGATTTCTACAAAAGAAAAGAAATTAGAAACAGAACTTACAAAATTGCAAACTGAATATTCATCACTAACAAGTGATTATGAATCAGTAAACAGTATCATTCAAAAGAACATTTCAAGAAGTTTCACATATTGTCAAAACGGCTAGAAAATAAACAAGGATATTTGCATTGCAAATATCCTTGTTTATATAATTTTAGCTTTAGTTAAATATTTGTTTGGTTTTATATTAGGAAAGGTTTTATTAGTTTTTATGGATAGAAATAATATATATGTTTACTTGAACATGGCAAATAAAGATTATAATGTTGGTACTATTTCTACCTACGAGATAGAACAGTCTGAATATTCTACATTTGAATATTCCAATGAGTGGTTAGAAAACCCGATAGCGTTTCCTATTTCAAAAGAATTACCATTATCAAAACAAATATTTAAAACAAAAAACTCACAAATATTTCAAATCTTTTATACTCAATCATTTATTTATCCTGTAGATTTTTATTTTGAATATTTGTTAGTTTATTTAAAAAAACATAATTTATTATCAAAAATAGAAGATTTTAATGAAACAGAGCTATATGACTGGTTTAAAAATGCAGGTGTTCATTCTGGTAAATTTGGACAACATAATGAGTATTTAAAATTTTTAACAGTAAAAAATTCAATGTTATATATCAATGATTTTGCAAGAACTGGTGCTTTTAGATTTAAAACGGACAAAAATGGTGAGTTTTTATATAATTGCGACAAGTTTAAAATACCAAGCATAGATAAAATTGATGAGATTATTAATATAAAAACAAAAATAGAAAATAACATAGAAACCGATGAGGAATTAGAATTATTTCATGCTTGTTGTTCTTCATTAAAAGGTCGAAAACCTAAAATGAATATCCTTGATGAGCAAGGTAATCTTTCTATTGCCAAGATATCATCTCTTACGGATGATAATTATGCCTATTTATATCAAGAAACCTTTGCATTATATTTAGCAAACAAATATGGTATTAATACTCAAGAATATTCTATACGTAAAAATAAAGACGGTAAAGAATTTTTGTTATTAAAAAGGTTTGATAGAACGAAAAATGAACGTCTTCCATTCATTTGTTTAGAATGTGCTGAAGATGGTATTGATTACGATAACGATAAATTAATTGCAGAAACAATTATCAAAATTTGTAAAAAAAATGCAACAAAAAACCTAAGAGAGTTCTTTAAGCGTAAACTTTTTAGAATTGGAATTACTAATACTCGAGCATTCATTCCAAATACTGGATTTTTATATGATGAAAAAACTGGTTGGAACCTTTCGCCTGATTATGATATCACTGTAGGTTTTTTATTTTATGACAGTATTGATAGTATTTTAGCTCGAGAAAATCGAGAAATACATTTAACACGAACCGATTACAATGATTTAATGAAAAATGCTCATTATTACAGAATAACGCATAAAAAAGCTAAAAAAATGATAAAAGAACTAAAAAAAGTGTTAATAAATTACAAAGAAGAAGCTTTTAAATTCGGATTTAAAGAAGAAGATATTTGTAAAATAAGAATATACCCTAAAGCTTTTGATAAGATTAAATATTCAAACTCTTAGTAAAAATTATAGATAAAGTCGTACTTATATTTTTTCATGTAGTCTAGAGCATAATCCGGTTAAACTATGAACGGGATTTCCTCGTCGTTCAACTCCTCGTAATAACGAAAAGAAGTCATTGCGAGTGTAAGCGTGGCAATCAAGTTTTTGTAATAAATAAAAATAAAATACGTTTTCGTATTAAATGCAACCGTTCACAAACAAAACGCAAACTCAAACTCAAACTCAAACCGTTTCCATTTATGTTTGTAAACTTTCGCTCATTTCATTCGCTCATTGCTCTGCTCGGGCTACTGGATTTCTTCGTCACTAGCGTTCCTCGTTATGACAAGAAATAAAAACGCAAAATTCTCCAGCCTCAGCTCGTTCGCTCTTTTCGCTCACTCGCATTTAA
>CAZKJV010000107.1:3739-5395 GCA_964553175.1 uncultured Muribaculaceae bacterium
GCTTTTGTGTTTTCAACACAACGCAAAATTCTCCAGCCTCAGCTCGTTCGCTCTTTTCGCTCACTCGCATTTAACGGCAATTCCGAATTGAGCTTTTGTGTTTTCAACACAACGCAAAATTCTCCAGCCTCAGCTCGTTCGCTCTTGCAACATTCGTTTTTTTTGGTATAATTTCATTAGGAGTTTATTCATGAAAAAAATCTCATTCACTTTAATGGAAGTCTTAATAGCTATGGCGATTATTGGTATTATTGCCGGTGCAACTGTTAATTCTATTAAAAATATTTCTGCTAACAGAACAAAAATTGAATTTAGAAATTGTTATAATCACATGACACGTACTCTGGATGATCTCTATTCTGATAAAATGCTTTTTCCAGCAAAGGTTAATATGTGTACTATGGATCAACAAGAGTTTGTTACAGCTTTTAAGGACCTTACTGCAGGTTCTACGATAGAACAAACATTTTCTGGCCTTGGTTCGGGGATTGCTTTTACAACCAAGCAAGGTTCATATTGGGTAATAAGAAGAAATCCAGAACTAAGGACTTGTCATATGACTGATGTTGACGATATTACAAAAGCGGATTATTGGATTGTTTTTGACATCAATGGACTGGAAAATGGTTCGAATTGTCCTTATTCGGGGAAAGATTTAGGAACTAATAATAGTGATTCTCGTGCCATTTGCCCAGGGGCTTCTCCAGATACATTTAAGTTTGGATTAACTGTAACTGGAAAGATTCTGCCTGATACGAAACAAAATTATAATTTAAAAACCTTAACTGAACATATTGAACTATATAATTTATTGAAAGATAATTTCTAATAGAGAAGAAAGGAAAAAACAAAAAATGGAACAAAAACATTTAGCAACAATCGGTGTATTCGGAGGTTCCGGATTTTACAAATTCTTAGACAATGTTGAAGAAGTAAAAGTTGAAACTCCTTACGGTATGCCTAGTGATGCACTTATGATTGGTCAAATCGGAAATAAAAAAGTAGCTTTCATGCCAAGACACGGTAGAAGTCATACTATTTTACCTCATCTTATCAATTATAGAGCTAACGTTTGGGCTATGAAATACGTTGGTTGTGAAAGAGTAATCTCACCTTGTGCATGTGGTAGTCTTCAAAAACACATCAACCCTGGTGATTTCGTAATTTGTGATCAATTCGTTGATTGGACTGACGGTAGAAAATCAACTTTCTTTGAAGGTCCTATCGTTCATCATCCATCTCCAACTGATTTATATTGTCCAGAATTGAGAGAATTAGCTATCAATACTGCTAAACAAATGGGTATCACTGTTCACGAAACAGGTACAATGACAGTTATCAACGGACCAAGATTCTCTACAAAAGCAGAATCAAAATTCTTTACAAATCAAGGTTGGGACGTTATCGGTATGACAGCTTTCCCTGAAAATTATCTTGTTAGAGAAATGGATATGTGTCCATTGAATATTTCACTTATCACTGACCACGACTGTGGTTTAGTTGGTGATGTTCCACCTGTTTCTCATCACGAAGTTTGCAGAGTATTTGACGAAAATCTTGAAAACGTTAAAAACTTATTATTCAGAGTAATTGAAGCTATTCCTGAAAAAAGAGAACACTGCGACTGTGCAAATACTCGTAAAAACTCTCAAATGT
>CAZKJV010000108.1:0-5386 GCA_964553175.1 uncultured Muribaculaceae bacterium
ATATAATAAATTAAAAAATACGTATACAAAACCAATTGTATGAGTAAATAATATTAGAAAATCTGAAATTATTAACCCAACTAAGTTTCTTTTTCTAGGCTTTTTTACAAGTCTTATTGTAAAATACAAAGATAAAGCCGAAAATAAAAACAAAAGTCCGTAAAATCTTACTTCTTGTGAAAAATAAACAAGATAACTGCTTAATGCGGTAAATAATGCACACATATAACCTGTTAATTTGTTTTTTTCTTTGCCAACAAGATACATTACAGGAATTGACGCAACGGCAGGAATTACAGACGTTATTCTTAAAAATGTATCGTTACTTGAAAATAAAGTAAAGAATTTCAAATATAAATAATAAAATGGCATGTGGCATTGATTAAATACTGCTTGCAAAAAGCCTTTTCCTAAAGGAATTACTGCAATCGACCAAGAAACATATTCGTCATTCCAAAGTCCACCGTCTTTTGCAATACACAACAAACGAAGTACTCCACCTAAAATTGTTATTAAAGTTATCCATAAAATTGTAAAATTCATTCTTTAATTGTATAATAAAAAATAAAATAAGGTATCAGATATGAAGTTAATTATCCAAATTCCATGTTTTAATGAAGAAGAAACCTTAACACAAACGATAGAGGCTCTTCCAAAACATATTGACGGAATTGATGAAATAGAAATTTTAATAATCGATGACGGCTCAACAGACAAAACGGTTGATATTGCAAACTGGAATGGAATAAAACATATTTTAAAACTATCAAGACACGTAGGGCTTGCCGGTGCATTCAAATCAGGCTTAAACGAAGCTTTAAAATTAGGTGCTGATGTGATAGTTAACACTGATGCGGATAATCAATATAATGCAGAGGATATTGAACTTTTAGTAAAACCCATTCTTGAAAAAAGAGCTGATATGGTTATCGGAGCAAGACCTATTTCAAAAATTGCAGGATTTACTTATATAAAAAAATGTTTACAAAAATTAGGTTCAGCATTTATGCGTTTGGTGTCGGGTGCAGATGTTGAAGATGCACCATGTGGTTTTAGAGCTTTCAGTGCAGAATGTGCTTCAATGATGAATATTTTTGATAATTACACCTACACAATGGAAACAATTATCCAAGCACGAGCAAAAGGCTTGAGAGTCATTTCTGTGCCTGTTAAAGTAAATTCTCAAACAAGAAAATCAAGATTAATAAAAAACATTTTTTCTTATATACAAAAATCAACATTTACCATTTGTAGAATGTTTATTGTATATAGACCGTTTAGATTTTTTATGTCTATTGCAAGTATCTTTTTAACAATCGGACTTTTATTTGCTATAAGATTTTTATACTACTTTTTCACGATTGGCGGTCACGGACATATTCAATCATTGATTTTATCTGCAATACTTATAATTACAGGTATCCAAATAGGATTAATCGGAATTTTAGCTGATTTATGCGGTATAAATCGTAAATTATTAGAAGATATCCAGTTAAGAATAAAAAAATTAGAAAATAAATAATAAAAAAGACCAAAATCGGTCTTTTTGTTATTATAAGTCTTTGCTATTTTTTAAATATTAACGATAACTATTTTATTGTCATTGCAAGTTTACACTTTTACTTCTTGCAAAGTTTCTACATATCTTCCTGCATAAACCGCTGCAACGGCACCGTCAGCAGCTGCGGTTATAACTTGTCTTAACGGAGTTGTTCGAACATCACCAATCGCATAAACTCCATTCACATTCGTTTGCATTGTTTCATCTGTTTTAATAAATCCATTTTTATCCTGTTCAATTTGTCCATAAAACAACTCAACATTTGGTGTAAATCCAATATATGGGAAAATACCATTTATTTCTAAGTCTTTTACTTCACCAGTTTTTAAATTCTCTATAACTACCGCATTAACAAGGTCTTCACCTTTAATTTCTTTTACAACAGTATCATAAATAAACTCTAATTTTTCATTTTTAAATGCTCGTTCTTGAACAATTTTGTCTGCCCTCAACTCATCTCGACGATGAATTAAATAAACTTTTGTAGCAAATCTTGTTAAATACATTGCCTCTTCAACTGCAGCGTTTCCACCACCGACAACCGCAACAACTTTATCGTTATAAAAAGCACCATCACAAACGGCACAATAACTTACGCCTCTTCCGACAAACTCTTTTTCACCATTTACACCTAACTTTTTAGGATTAGCACCTGTTGCGATAATTACAGATTTTGCTTTAAATTCACCATTTAAAGTCGTTACAGTTTTAATTTCTGATGACAAATCTACACTTTGAATTTCTTCCATTGGGAATTTTTCAATTCCGAACATATCAGCATGTTCTTCCATTTTTTCCATTAAATCGTATCCACCGATTTTTGAAAAACCCGGATAATTTTCTAGTTCCAAATAATTGCTTGGTTGACCGCCTAACATACTTATATCAATAATTGCAACTTTTGCTGCACTTCTTGCGGCGTAAATACCTGCACTTAAACCTGCAGGACCACCACCTAAAATAATAATATCAAATTCTTTATTGCCCATAAATTCCCTCAAATATTCCTGTTCCTGTTAACTTTGAACCCTTTATCTCATATATAGCCGATTTTATATCAGTAACTTTTCGTCGATGATATTCGTCATATCTAACTGTCGTTAAGATTATTTCGTTTGTACCTGTAAAAGTATTTCCATCCAACAATAACGTTACACTATCCTTGATTGTAGTATTTTCCTCTTTCTCATAATGAGTAAAAGTAATTTCATTATCTTTTACATCGTCTAAATAAATCTCTGCAACTGCAGCCGTAACAGGGTTTCTTAATTCTATGACGTTTCCGCTACGTCTTAAGTTCCAAGTATCTAAACTGTTCGTTGCAAATGTTTTAGGATTATCTGTTGAAACCAAAGACGATTTTACACTCCAAGTGCCGAAAAACTGTTTCGGCACAGAGTTTATCATTGAAATTTTTGCTTTCAAAACGTAATTCTCTTGTGCTGAAACAGTTATCGTACCTGTTAACAATATCATTAAAAATAATATTAGTATTTTTTTCATTGATTATTGTTTTGCCATTTTTTCTTGAAGAGTTTTTGCAGATTCTTCATAACCTGCTCTACCCATCAATGCATAAGTATAATTTTTAGCTTGTTCAACACCAGGTTGGTTGAATGTATTAATATTATACAATTCTCCAGCAATTGCAGTTTGAACTTCAAGCATATATAACAATTGAGCCACGTTATAAGCGTTTACTTTTGGCAATGAAATTGTAACTGTCGGACGTTTGTAGTCTGACAATGCAACTCTTGTTGAATCAGCTTCAGCATTAATCAATTGGTTAATTGTTTTTCCACCTAAATATCCAATACCTGTGTATTCAAAAATATGTGGAATTTCTAAAGTTTTATCAAATTCTTCAACTCTAATAAAGTTGATAACTTTGTCGTTTGGCCCTTCGTTATACAATTGAATTTGAGAGTGTTGGTCTGTTGCACCTAAAGCTTTTATTGGAGTAGGTCCACAGTTAACTTTTTTACCTTTATTGTTAACTTCTTTACCTAATGATTCTGCCCATAATTGAACAAACCAATCAGAGATATATTTTAATCTGCTTGAATAAGGCATCATTACTGATAAATTTTTACCTTTTTTTGTATCCATTAAGTAATGAATCAAAGCATTTTGTGCTGCGATATTGTGGTTGATATCAGTGTTTTTAAGTTCTAAATCCATATCTTTAACACCGTTAATCATTTCATCAATATCAATACCAACTAAAGCAAATGGTAACAAGCCAACAGCTGAAAATACTGAGAAACGACCACCAACATCATCTGGAACAACGAAAGTTTTATAACCTTCTTGGTCTGCCAATTGTCTTAAGATACCTGTCTTTTGATCAGTTGTAGCAACGATATTTTTTCTGTAATCATCGCCTAATTCTTGTTGCATGATATTTTTAATAATCATATATTGCGACATTGTTTCTGCTGTTGAACCAGATTTTGTAATAACATTTACAAGAGTTTTCTTAAGGTCAATAACTTGTAATAAACCAGTAATTTGGTCAGGGTCAATATTATCCAAAAAGAAAATTCTTGGCATGCCTTCTCTTTGTTCTGGAGTTAATAAATTCCAGTATGGTCTTAATAAAGCTTCTGTTACAGCAATACCGCCTAATGCAGAACCACCAATACCTAAAACTAAAATGTTATCATATCTGCCTTTTACCATTGCAGCATATTCTTTAACATACCAAACGGTTTCTTCATTATAACCAAGGTTCATCCATTGTAACCATTGACCGTTTTTGTCTTTTCTTTGATTTAAGTCTTTAATGATTTTTTCAATGTCATTTTTGTAACTTGCAAATTCTTTTTCAAGATTCAATCCATGATCTTTACCGATGACTTTTGCATCAACATTGTTGTAATTAAGTGTAATCATACTTGATTTTCCTTCTCCGTGTTTATTGTATCTAAATTGTTTATAATCTAAAAAATGCACAACATGACAGCATGTGCCTATCTCAATTATACAATTAAAAAACTAAAAAGGAATTTCATAAAAAAAATGTAACAAAACTTACCATTAATCAAAATTCTTTTGAAAGTTTTTGTATGACTTAATTTTACCTTGTTCTTTATACAACTTTACAAAATTTTGTTGAGCTTGTTGATAATTCAAAATTGTAAGTTCAATTGATTTATTCAAAAGCATGAAAAATATAGGCAAAGAAATTACAACTGTAACCACCATGATAATTACTTGATTTGTAAACTTCGCACGTTCTCTACGTTCTTTTTTTTGTCTTACATTTTCATCTTCGTAATGAAGAACTCTATTGATAACTTTTTTACGATCTTTTATTGATAAACTTTCAATAAAATCAAGGTTTTCAGGCTCAATATATATAACAAATTTCTTTTCCCCAGGTTGAAGTTTTAATTTTTCTTGAGGGATTTGAGGTTGAACAGCAACAATAGGTTGCTGTGGTTCAGTTTCAACAGGCATAACACTTTCCCCTGTTAGAACAACATCATTCTGAACTTCATCTAAATTTACAGGTGTTGTCAACATTTCAGAAAATTCTTGAATATCAGTTGAAGCTACTTCTTGCGTGGCTTCAGCTGTGTCAGCAGATGCATCAAGAGTTTTTTCAGGCTCATAAACAATGTCCTCTAACTCCATATGCTCTTGCAACTTAGCTTGTAAAGCCTCTATATCAATGTTATCATCAAACTCAATTTCTTCTGAATTTTGTTCTGTATCAACAATATTTTCTTGAGCTTCTGAATTCAAATTTTTATCATTATTGTCCAAAATGATACCTCATTTTCATGTTTGTGGTAAACTTTAATTATTATAAAATATTTA
>CAZKJV010000109.1:0-5379 GCA_964553175.1 uncultured Muribaculaceae bacterium
GTATATTTTAAAAGTTTTTTTAATTTTTCTGTGTTCATTATTTTAATCTTTCTTTTTATTTATTATAAGCTATAAAATAAAAAGAAAAATGTTTTTAAATTTTTGTAATAATTATTTCCCATGATTTTCTTTATTTGTTATCATTATACTTGATGTAAAAAAATGAAAGGAATAAAAATGAAATTTGTATGTACAGTTTGCGGTTATACCGAAGAAGGCGACAAAGCTCCTGAAAAATGCCCTGTTTGTGGAGTTGCAAGTGATAAATTTAAACAATTAGACGGAAATACTAAAGCTTATGCTACAGAACACGAAATTGGCGTAGCTCAAGGTGTTGATGAAGAAATCTTAAAAGGTTTGAAAGACCACTTTAACGGTGAATGCTGTGAAGTTGGTATGTATTTAGCAATGTCAAGACAAGCTGAACGTGAAGGATATCCTGAAATCGCTGAAGCTTTCAAAAGATACGCATTTGAAGAAGCTGAACACGCAGCAAAATTTGCTGAATTGTTAGGTGAAGTTGTAACAAAATCAACTAAAAAGAATGTTGAATTAAGAGCTGAAGCTGAATTTGGAGCTTGTGAAGGTAAATTTGCAATCGCTAAAAGAGCAAAAGAATTAGGTTTAGATGCTATTCATGATACAGTTCACGAAATGGCTAAAGATGAAGCTCGTCACGGTCAAGGCTTTGACGGTCTTTTGAAAAGATATTTTGCATAATAAATATTTTAAATAAAAAAGGGCGGTGCTTTGCACCGCCCTTTTTGTTATGATTTTATTTATACATTTAATCCTTCAATTTTTAATTCTTCTTGTTCTGGAAATGCAATTTTTTCAAAATCTTCTGGTTTCATAGGTTTTGCGTATAAGAAACCTTGAGCAATATCGCAACCGGAATTTGTTAAAAATTTTGCTTGTTCTACAGTTTCAATACCTTCTGAAACTGTTTTTAATGATAAGTTTTTAGCCATTGATAAAACGTGTTGAACTACGATTTTGCCACGTTCGTTTGCTGTTGAATTATTGATAAATTCTTTATCCAATTTTAAAATATCGCAAGGAATTTGTCTAAGCATATTTAATGATGAATAGCCGGAGCCAAAGTCGTCCATAGCAATACTAAATCCTTGTTTTTTTAATTCGGTCACAATATCAAGGAATTTGTTAAAGTCTTCAAACCCTGCAGATTCTGTTAATTCAAGTTCAAGTAAGTGGGTCGGAATTTGATATTTTGCAACTAATTCTTTTAAGTCATCAATGAAAAATTCATTGCTCAAGTGTAATCTTGATACGTTAACAGATATTGGAACAGCATTATAACCTTTATCAATCCAGCTTTTTATTGTTTTGCAAGCTTGTTCCCAAATGTATCTATCAATATTTAAAACAAATCCATTTTTTTCAAACAATGGTATAAAGTCATTCGGTGGCATGAAACCTTTTGTTGGGTGCATCCATCTTACAAGAGCTTCTGAACCCACAACTTTCATTGTTTTCATATCGTATTTAGGTTGCAAATACATTAAAAATTGCCCAGATGCTAATGCGTTATGCATTTCATCTTCAATATTTTTTTCAATTAATAATTGTTTTCTTAAATTGTCATCATAATAAGAAATATATTTGTTTATATCGTCAGCTATTGTACGTTTTGCAAGTCCTACACGGTCACACATGATATAAATCGGCACTGTAACATCATTAATTAAATAAACTCCGAAAAGAGGAACTAATTTTGCTGCAGCTTTATTATATGACGTTTTTAAAACAGTCATTGTTTCGCTGTTATAGTTTTCTATTTCTCTGTGAATAAGATCTACTGTATTATTAATATCTTTTTCGGTGTTATATTTGATGATAAACAGGTATGTTGCTGCAAAAGAGCGTGCCAAGATTGAATTTTTTGGTAAATTCTTTTGGATTATTCCGTAAACATCTTTTAAAATAACATTTGCTAAATCAAATCCATAAAGCTCATTTATAACTTTGAATTTTGCAATATCCATCAATACCATTGCATATTTTTCATTTGTAGAAACATTTTTCAAAAGGTTTTGAGCTTCGATTATAAATTTTGCTTTATTGTGTCCGCCTGTAACTTCGTCAACAAAAGCAATTTCCATCATTTTTTCATAAGATTTTTTCTGCATTTGTTCAACACGTTTTAAAATTAAGAAAACAAGACAGTTGATTGCTAACATAATTCCTATTGTGAAGAAAACTATTTCGACCGCACTCAAAGCCAAAACTTTTGCCGGAACAAATAGTAAAATCATCCAATTGCTGAATGCAACAGGTGCGTATGCTCCTAACCAAACTTGTCCATCAAGATAAGTCCAGAATGTTCCATTTCTCATTTCTTTGATATTTTCAATAAGTTGTTGTTTTTTTATGTTCAAAAAAGTTTCAGGTTGATCAAAGAAATTTTGAAAATCATCAATAGATGGATTGTTTGAACGAAGAATATATTCTCCATTGTTTTTAATGATGCTACTGAAAGCTGTGCCATTAAAAGTATTAATGTCTAAAATGTTTTTAAAAATATCTGCTCTTGCGTGTGCAGAAAGTACTGCTATTGTTTTACCGTGTTTTTTTACAGGTACTGCGTAGATGTTTCTATAGGTGCCCCAGCCTTCTTTTGATTCTTGAATACGGTTAAAGCAGAATTTTCCTGTTTTCGCTTCGTTAAAGCATGGAGATTTCCTTTTGTTTGAAAATTTTATGTCATTGTTATCTCTAAAAACGGTATATGCTGAACCGTCTTTAGCTATAAAAGAAAATGTTTTGAACGCACTTTTTGTTTTTTCAGTTTTTAAGTATGCTGACAAATCTTGTGGCTTAAAATGGTTGACATCTTCGCTGATAGAACTTGCAAGCATTTCCAAAATTTGTAGGTCGCCTGCAATTCTGTTGTGAATGTTAAACGCAAGTTGTTGAGAAACTTCATTTGAAATTTTTTCAGCAGCTTTTATTTGTGTTGACATTAAATGAAACAAAGTTACCACACCGATAATGATTAGTAAAAATATCGTTGCAATAAAAATATTTATATATTTGTCTTTTTGACTATCTTTTTGAAAAGAGTTTTGAACCATAAAAACCTACAAGCATTTCTATTTATATTATATTATAAAAATTTTTAAAATCCTTGATTTCAGAAAAAGCTAAAAAGTTTACAAAAAGTAGTCTTTGTTTTATTACGACATTAAAAATTTATCCTAATTTTCGTTTAAAGGTTCTACCTGCAAGTGTTAGTGTAATTGATGCAATAACAAGTAGTGGAATAATGTTTAAAATAACGTTTTCAATTCCCATACCTTTTAAGAAAATTCCTCGTGATAATACCATAAAAAACCTAACAGGATTTAAGTAGGTTAGGTATTGCAAAATAACCGGCATGTCTTCAATCGGAGAGATACAACCAGACAAAAGAACAGATGGCATCATAAAAGTCATGGCAGATAGAATTGCTTGTTGTTGGGTATTACATACTGATGAAATGAAAAGTCCGACACCAACTATTGCTAATAATGAAATTAAGATTGAGGTAAAAAATAAAAATATTGAGCCGACAAATGGAATGTGGAAAAATATAATAATAATCCCAACCATTACCATAGTTAAAGTCATTGCAATAATTAATGGTGGAATAGATTTTCCAAGTAGAATTTCAAAAGAGGATAACGGGCTTACGATTAGTTGGTCAAAAGTTCCGAGTTCTCTTTCTCTTGCAATAGATAGAGAGGTTAAAATCAATGTTGTAATTAATGACAGCATTGCTACAATTACAGTCAAAATGTACCATTTGTATTCAAGGTTTGGGTTAAACCAATTTCTTACACTAGGATTGATAATTGCACCGTTTTGTCCTGTTAATTCATTTGAGTAATTTGAAATTATTTGTGTAACGTACCCTGTTGCAATTGCTGCGGAGTTTGTTTGTCTGCCGTCAGAAATTACTTGAATGCTTGTTGCTCTATCAGATTTTATTTTTTTTGCAAAATCGTTATTTATATAAAGACCGATTTGAACACGTTGAGTGTCTATTTTATTTTGAAATTCTTTTTCGTTTTCGGCATAATAAAATTTTCTAAAACGAGGGGAGTTTTCAAATCTGGATAACAATTCTCTTGATTCAACTGTATTTGAGCGGTCAAGTACTGCAACATCAATGTTTCTAACTTCCATTGTTGCGGAATTGGAAAAGATTAATAATTGCATAAGAGGCATTCCAAAAATAATGCCTTTTGTTTTTGGGTCATTCCAAATTGTAATAAATTCTTTTTTTATTAATGCAATAACTTTGCGAAAAAAATCTCTCATTATTTTTTATCAAGCCTCATTGATGTGTTTTTGAATACGGCAACAAACAAAATTAAGCCTAAAATTGTTAAATATATTGCGTTTTCAAATCGTATTAAATTTACTCCGCCTGTCATAAATTCACTTTGAACAAATGCAACGTAATATCTTGGTGGAATAATTCTTGTTAAATGTTGGAAAAATGTAGGCATAGAGTTTATCGGGTATATTAATCCTGAAAGCATTAATGCTGGCATAAATCCGATACTTAAAGCAACCATACTTGCTAAAAATTGGTTTTTTAGTTTACTTGAAATTAATAAGCCGATACCTAAAGAAGAGAATAAAAATATTCCGCTAATTAAAAATAATAGAAATAAGTTTCCTCTAAATGGTATTTGAAAAATTCCGATACATAAAAATACATTGAAAACAAAAGATAACATTCCCAAAATAAAATATGGAATATATTTGCTTAAAACAATGTCTATTGCTCGAACTTGTGTACTCAATAGGGCTTCCATTGTTCCTCTTTCCCATTCTCTTGCTACAACCAAAGAGGTCAATAAAATCCCGATTAAAGTCATTGTGATTGCGATTGACCCTGGAACAATAAAGTAATGCGAATTTAAATTAGGATTATACCAAGTTCTTACATCTGCCGAAATAAGTTGTTTCTGGATTTTTGAAGCAAATTTGCTTGTCATAAGCCATTGATTTGAGATTGTTAAAGCATAACTTTGTACGTAATTTGCCGTGTTTGTTTCGCTTCCGTCAGTGATTATGAGTAAATCTGCTTGCTGTCCTTTTGATAATTTTGTTGAAAAATCGTTTGGTATAATTACGGCACCTTTGATTTTTGAGCGAGTGATGGCTTTTTCAATATCTTGCATATTATTAAATTTGATAGAATTTATATATTTGCTATGTCCGAATGATTTTATTAATGTTGCAACTTCAGGTGAATTATCATCATTTTTTATTCCAACAGTAATTTTTACGGAATCTAAATTTATACCGTACATATAAATCAAAATTGAAATCAAAGGCAATACAAATGCAATGATGATACTGCTT
>CAZKJV010000110.1:0-5295 GCA_964553175.1 uncultured Muribaculaceae bacterium
ATTCTGTAATCATTGATTCAAAAGTAGAACCCGTTGTACAAATATCATCAATCAAAAGAATAGATTTTTGCGAAATATTTGAATTTAGTTTGTCTTTATTTATTGCAAAAGCATCTTTTAAATTTTCTTGACGTTCTTTATATTTTAAACGATACTGCGGTTTTGTTTCTTTAACACGTTGTATCAAATCAAAATCGTAATCAAATCCCGAACACTTGCAAAATTCCAATGCGACAAGCTCCATGTGATTATATTGACGTTTCTTTTGACGCTTTTTATGCAAAGGAACAGGCACAACCACAAAATCATTTCCTAAATCTAAATTTTGCCAATATTCCCACATAAATCTTGCTTGATAATACGCCAATTCTCTTTGTCCGTGATACTTCAAACCTCTTATTAATTTTTGAATATTACTTTCATAAAAACCTGCAGCATAAACACTTACACCGCAAACTTTTCTACATTCAGAAAAACTATTCGGTATCATCTTTTCATAACATTTTGAACACATTTTTGCCGACTCTTTTGATGAACCGCAAAAGTAACATTTCTTTTTATATATCCAATCTAACAGCGATAATAAAAAATTTTTCATGGTAAGATATTATACAAATAAAGGAGAAATTATGTCAATTTTAATAATGTTAATTCTTTTAAGTTTCTTAATTTTAATTCACGAAGCAGGGCATTTCTTAGCCGCAAAAGCTTTTGGAATAAAAGTTGAGAAATTCGGTTTTGGTTTGCCTATCGGACCTACACTTTTTGAGAAAAAATTCGGAGATTTAACAATTCTTGTACACGCTTTTTTACTTGGCGGATACGTGGCATTTCCTGATGACGAAAAAGATTGCGACTTACCTCTAGACTCTAGCGAAAGATTTTTAAACAAACCAATTTATCAACGTGCAATCGTTGTTTCAGCAGGGGTTTTAGCAAATGTTGTTTGTGCATATTTAATTGTACTTTTTGCTGCTTTCCATTGGGGATTTATGCCTGCAGGAAAATATGACGTTTACATCAACAAAATTGTTGCACCAAAAGAAGCTTCAATTTGGCAATCAGGCTTAAAAGACGGCGACAAAATCATTTCAATAAACAAAACTCCAATAACAAATACAAATTCTATCGTATCAATAATTAAAAATAGCAAAGCCTATGATGGCTATTACAACAAAGCTCACGCAGATTTTTATTTAACTAAATTAAAAGAAATCAACAAAGCTTACACGGAAAATGAAATTATTCCAACAGGCGTAACCGTAAAATTACCGACAATTCAAGATGAACACGCCATTTTTTACACAGAAGAAACAGAAAAAGGTATTGTAAGATACAAAAATAACGATTTAGAACTCGACGAAAACCTTTTAGCACTTAGAGATAAAATAAAAAAAGATAATTACAAATATTACACAGGAAATGACAAATATACCTTAAGCGACATTTCAAAAGCCTTAGCAGACAACAGACACCCGTTACATCTTATTATTGAAAGAAATGGGCAAACTCTTGATTTAAAACCTATTTATCCTAATGAAAACGGTAAAATTGGCATAGAATTAGCACAAAAAGAAATTTTAATAAAAACAACAGGCATAAAATCAGTTGTAAAAACAAGTACAAAATACCTATGGGATAACACTTATAACATGGTTTATGGACTTGGACAAATTTTTACAGGCAGAGTGCCTCTAAAAGATTTACACGGAATTGTAGCAATCACAAAACTTGGCGGGGACATTATTGAACATAGCGGAATGTTCTATGGCTTACTGTTAACTGCAATTATATCGATGGATTTAGCTATCGTAAACTTTTTACCAATACCTGCTCTTGACGGCGGACACATATTATTCCTTATAATTGAAAAAATAAAAGGAAGAAGATTAAAAGATGAAACAGTAGAAAAAATCGGAACTTTCTTCTTCTCACTTTTAATTGTTTTAATGATTGTTATTATATTTAACGATATTGTTTGGCTAAAAGGTTAAACACCTTAAATTAATTGGCTTTTGCCAATTCTTTCAAAACAAATATTCTGTATATAAAACTAATTAAACACATCATAGATAGTTAGCCAATATTGATTTTACGTAATTTTGAGTTTCTTTGTATGGAGGAACACCATCATATTTATCTACTGCTCCAGGTCCTGCGTTGTATGCAGCAAGAGCAAGAATAACGTTTCCGTTATATTTGTTTAACATACTTTTTAAATATTTAACACCACCCTCAACGTTTTGAACAGGGTTATAAGGTTCTGTTACCCCTAAACCTTTTGCAGTTGCCGGCATTAATTGCATTAACCCCATTGCACCACAATGAGATGTCGCATTTGGATTAAAACCTGATTCTTGACGAACTAAAGCCCTTACTAACTTTTCATCAACACCATGTTTTTTTGCAACTTTATCAATCATAGATAAAATTTGAGCTTTTGGTGCTTTTGATGAAACATTCGGAATTTCCATACCTAAATTTGAAGCTTTTAAAGCATTAAATTTATTTTTTATTCCTGTTAATGCACCAAATTTTCCGATACTTTCAGATGAAATGCCATTTTTTGTAGCATTCATTATTTCAGATTTTACCTCTGCTGAAGGTGATGTCATAATATTACCAAAGCCCGTTTTATTTGTTTGTTGAGCTTCAGAAGACTTTAAAACTTCCGCAAAAGATTTTTTATTATCAGTTTTTTCAGTTTTTGCAATTTGAGGCGGATTTAAGTAACCCTGCAATTGAATACTTCTTTGAATTGCAGATTGTTGCCCGCTTGAAGAAATTAAATTTTGAATCATTGGGGAAAACATATAAAAATACCTCGCTATTATAATTATCGTTAAAACAGACTAAAAAGTTAACGGGATTAGAGTAAATATCACCTATTTGGTTTATAATGATTTTTTTTATTTTGTCAAAAAGAAGAAAATAAGGGCGGATTTTCAAAGAAAGTCCGCCCTTATATCTTTATATTTTTAAATCGTCTTAATTATTCTGATTTTACAGACTCATCTTCATCAACAGGATTATGACGAACTACCAACAATTTTGTAATTCTAACCCCATCAACTTCTTTCACTTGAATTGTCATATTTTTCCATTCAACAGAGTCGTCAAGTTGAGCCATTCTACCTAAAAGTTTAAGAACAACACCGCCTAAAGTGTCAACGTCTTCTTCTTCGTATTCTTCTTCATCAAACCCGAAGAATTCCGCCATTTCGTCAAGTCTTAATATAGCATTGGCTTCGTATGTATTTTCACCAATTTCTTTGATATTAACTTCTTCAACTTCATCAAATTCATCTTGAACTTCGCCAAAAATTTCTTCAAATACATCTTCAAGAGTGATTATACCTGAAGTTCCGCCGTATTCATCAACAACAATTGCAATTTGACCTTGGCATTTTTTAAATTCTCTTACGATATTATCCATTGTAATTGTTTCAGGAACAAACAATATTGGACGTAAAAGTTGTTCTAGTTTAAAATCATTACATTTTAAAGATGTTGAATACAAGTCTTTTACGTGAATGAATCCTTTAATATGGTCTAAGTCTTCTTCATAAACAGGATATCTTGTATATTGGTTCTCGCAAGTCAACGCATTTAATTCTTCGCTTGTAATATCACTCGGAATACAAATCATATCTGTACGAGGAATCATAACTTCTTTTGCGGTCAAATCTGAAAATTTGAACGCATTATGTAACATTTCTTTTTCTGTTTCGTTTAAAACACCCTCTTTATAACTTGCATCAACAAGCATGTCTAATTCTTCCGTTGAATGAGCAAAAGAACTTTTTGGTGCAGGAATTTTGCAAAGTTTTAATAAGAAATTTCCAAAACCGTTCAACAACCAAATAAACGGGTGAAAAACAGTCGTAATAAATTTCATAGGTCTTGCAACAACAAGAGCTGTGCTTTCTGTATATTGAAGTGCAATTGATTTTGGAACTAATTCGCCGATTGCAACGTGTAAAAACGTAATCAAAGCAAATGCTATTGATACTGAAATTGTATGAATAGCAACCCCTTGAGCAATATGTGGTAAAAATCCAAACAAAGGCTCAATAAGTCTTGCCAAAGTTGCTTCACCAACCCAACCTAAGCCGATACTTGAGATTGTAACACCCAATTGAACTGCGGCAACAAATCTATCTAAATCTTCTATTTGATCTAAAGCAACTTCGGCCGTGGAATTACCTTGCTTTGAAAGTTCTTCCATGCGGGTTTTTCTAACCTTTACCATTGAAAATTCTGACGCTACGAAAAATGCATTTGATAATAGCAAAAATGCTATCAAAAATAAATTAAAAAGCGTACTGACTGTCGAATCCATATAAAATTTTTATCCTCTTTTTGAAATCCATTCTAATATATAATATGAAAAAAAGCAAATTTTCATGATAAGATAGAAATCAAGAGGATACAAAATTGAGATTAGATAAATTTTTAAAAGTTTCAAGATTAATCAAAAGACGCACTGTTGCTAACGAAGTTTCAGAAACAGGACGAGTTTTTGTCAACGGAAATCCTGCAAAACCTGCAAAGCAACTTAAAGTCGGAGATATAATCAAAATTGAATATCACAACAAAGATGTTGTCGTAAAAGTTTTATCAATCCCTCAAAACAATGTGAGTATCCAAGAATCAAGTACATTATATGAAATAATAGAGGAATAATTATGCACGAAATTTTTGCACAAATGAATACATATTTTCAATCATTAGGAATTTGGGGCTTGGCTTTAAACTCTTTCGTTGAAAGCTTTTTCTTAGTTCCACCACCTGATTTTTTACTTATTGCAATGGATTTAGCAAAACCTGAAAAAGCTCTATGGTACGCAACAGTATGTTCTATCGCATCAGTTTTAGGTGGTTTGATAGGTTATTTAATCGGTTTAATCGGCGGACGCCCAATTTTCAACTGGTTTTTCAGAAAAAATCCTGAACAATTTGAAAAAGTTGAAGAAATGTACAACAAATATGGTTCTATTGCCGTATTTTTTGCAGGTTTCACACCAATTCCATACAAAGTTTTTACAATCGCAAGCGGTGTTTTAAACATGAACTGGTGGAAATTCACAATTGCAAGCTTTTTTGGACGTGCAGGAAGATTTTTCCTTGTAAGTGTTGTTTTAATGCTTTTCGGAGAAATGATTAAACAATACTTAGAAGTAGTTATCGCAGTTGTTTCTGTAATTATTATCTTATTCTTTGTAATCCTTTATTACAAAGGCAAAAAGACAGTAAAAAACAATAGCAAAAATTCAACTGAAAACTCAGAAGAAA
>CAZKJV010000111.1:0-5177 GCA_964553175.1 uncultured Muribaculaceae bacterium
ATTCTATTAGGGATTATACTTGAATTTCCGCCGTTGTAAAATTATTTTTACATTTTGTAACATTTGTTACATTTCATCACTGTCATTGCGAGAAAGGAAAGGACGTGATAATCCAGTAGCCAGAGCAGAGCAATTAGCGAATAAAATAAGCGAAAGTGAATAAACATTAAACTATCAAATTACGCTTTTAATAGTAAACAATAGAAATAAAAATGCCCTCGCATTAAATGGCACCGCAATTTGTTTCCGCCGTTTCACCACCGCCGTGCAACAAATTGACTCTCACTACGTTCGTGCCTCTGCTCGGACAAATAAAAAGTCTGCCATACTTGACAGACATTAAATAAACACGAGGATATTAAGAGAGAGAGTATAAAAAACTTTTTTAATTGAATTGTTTTGCAGGATATGCACTAACTGCAGTTTTTGAATTCAAAAATTGTAATCTTGACATTAAGTCATTATTATTAGAAATTTGTTCTTTAGCTTGCATCATCATTGATTCACGCATTGCTGATGTGAACATGCTATTTTGTAATGCCATTGAGTCAGCAACTCTTGTTCTTGTATTAACTCTTGTAGCATTTTTTGAAATTGCTTTTGCACCTGCTTGAGCTTCTGTTGTGTTTGTTGAAGCTGCAGCTTGAGTTGATTGAGATTTGAAGATGCCTTGAGCAAAAGGATTAGCAGCTTGTGCCATTGATTTTCTTGCTTCTGACATTACTTCGTTTTGAACTGTTGTTTTAAAGATATTTGTGTTGTATTCATTTCTAGAATTAGATTCTTCTACTGCTTGAGTAGATTTTGATGCAGCACGTTGAAAAATTGCATTAGTAACAGCATCTACCATGTTTTTATCAATTTTTTGAGCTATAAAATTAGTTGTTGCTGTTAAACCGTTTGTCATTTTTCTTTAATATCCTTTATACTTATATAAGTCTATTTTCTTATAAAAATTGTCTTTTTTACATAAGTTTGTTAAGTTATATTACAAACAAAAAGGCGACACCTAAGTGCCACCTTTAACGCTGATTTTAACCATTATTTATTGCAACAAGGTTTGCAACAATATTTTCTTGAGTGTTTTGCTCTGTATTTCATTTCTCGTTTAATTTTTCTATATTCAGATTTTTGATCACATTTTAAAATTGCTTTAAAGTCTTTATCCATGCATTTTAAAGTAGATTTCAAATCTTTAAAATCATCTTTTAAAACTCTTTCTTTATCTCTTACATCGCTTTTATCTAAGCAAGATGCACTCAAAGATTTACACAAACATTTGTGGTCAGCTTTAATTTTATCCCCGATACAATCTAAATCAGAATCGTATCTGTCCTCAATTTCCATAGCTTGGTCACGTTGGCATGAATCCAAGTTAAGTCTGCAATAAAGTTCTTCACGTTTTTGGTCTTTACAGTCAGAAAAACAATTTTTTGCACGTTCGCCACATTCTTCGCAAGTTGGTTTATTTTCGCAAGATTTTTTGCAAGGACTTTCGCATTTCGGTTTTGAATTACAACCACAATCAGTTTTTTGGGTATCGCAACCGCAACCCGCATACGCACTACCTGTTGCTAACGCCATTGTTAACGTCATAGCCATTAATAATTTTTTCATAAAATTTCTCCTTTTGAATGTACTATCAAATATTTCTAACATTTTTATTTTATTTCTCAAAAGGAAAATTCCTATATCTAATCGGCTAAAAATGAATTATACAGGTGGATAAAAAATAGGGCGGATTTTTGCAAAGCAAAAATCCGCCCTTACTATTTTCATCAAATATTTACAAACTAATCATTATAAATACTTGTATCGCCATTCAAAATAATCAAAATATTTTCGCCTTTTTTAGCTTTGTAGTGAAGCCCCGGAGTAACAAAACCAAGAACTAAACCAACAGAACAGCCGATTGGTGTACCGATGGCAATACCAGTACCAAGTTTTGCAGGATTTGGAATGAACGCAAAGCCAACGCCGGCACCTGTACCAACAGCTCCAAGACCGACCGTCCAACCTAAAACTTTTGCAAAAGTCATCCATGGACCTTCTTTTAAAGTTCTGTCTTTTGTAAATGGGTCTGCATCAATGTTATAAACTTTTCCGCTTGGCAAAACAAGTTGTCTGAATTTCAAAGAAACTCTTGCGTTTTTGTTTAACCATTTTGGTTTTTGAATGTTTATAACTTCAGCAACTAAACAAGAATCTTTAGGAATAACTAAAGTACCTTCTTGAGTGTAAACTCCGTCTTTGAATACGAAATTTACAATATCACCTGCATTTGATTTTTTAGACCAGTATTTTTCGTCAAAAGAAATTCTTAAAACGTTATCTTTTAAAATCACTCTGCGTAAATTTGTTATTGTAACTGCGTTACATGGAGCTTTTTCAGTAACGTTCAAATGTTCAATTCCAAGAACTTTTTCAGTTGTAGTATTGTTGTATTTTGGTTTTACAAGATTTAATTTTTGATAAAGTTTATACAATAATACGGCAGCCTCTGCTCTTGTTAAATTTTTGTTCGGATTTAACATTCTAACGTTTGGATAATTAACATACAACCCGTATTGAATAGTTTTTGCATAAGCCTTTTTTGCCCAAGACGGAATTGCAACATAATCATTAAAACCACTCAAAACAGAAGTGTTACTTGTAGTTTCTTTTGTGATATGGCTCATAATTGATGTAACTTCTGAACGCAACAAAGTTTTGTTAGGTTTAAAAGTATTATCGGGATAACCGTAAACTAATCCCAATTGTTGAGAACGCAAAACGTCTGAATAATAGCCGTCATTAACGCTTACGTCTGAAAATTTATTTTTAATTCGCACATTCAAATTGTCATTTGATAACAATTTCAAAAGAGAATGAATAAATTCAACACGTGTAACTGTTTGATTAGGATTAAAATACCCTTTTCCGTCAGTTGTCATGATTGCTCTATCAACGACAAAATTAATTTCTTTTGATGCCCAATAACTAGCCTTAACGTCGCTAGTAATTTGAGTTGCGGCAATTGCTGGTAAAAAATTAAAACTTACAATTAAAGCCGACAAAATACTCGCTAAAAACTTTTTCATATTTTTACCTCATAAATCTAGTAACAAGCACATTATTTCATATTTTTTTTAGGATTTCAAGTGATATTTTAACAAAATTTACCTTTTTATTTTAATCCTTAATCAAAACCCCAATTGGGTTAAGTTAGTTGTGCAGATTGACATTTGAGGAGAAATTTTACAAGAATTTTAAAAGAAAATTTTTACAATTCACAACTCAAAAAAAATAAAAACAAAAGAAAAATATAAAAAGGAGAAAATATGACAACACTTGAAACCACCGTAAACACAAACTTTGAAAATTATACAGACACCTTACCAAACGAAGACTTATTCGGGAAAGCAACACGAGTTGATAAGGTTCTATCAAGTGGCGTACTCACAGGGAGTGAAGCATTAGGAATGATTACGATGAACAAGATTCAACCGGAATCAAAAATAAAAGAAAAAGACGGACAAATCCGAGATGTCATTATGCTTGGCTCAAATTCTTACCTAAATTTGTCAACACACCCGCAAGTAATCGATGCTGTTATGAAAGCAACAAGAAAATACGGTTACGGAATGGGCTCAACTTCAAATTACGCTGGGATAACAGAATTACATAAAGAATTAGAAAAAAGGATTGCTGATTTTTACGGAACAGAAGATTGCATAATTTTTCCGAGCGGATACGGTACAAATGTCGGTGTCATAACAGCATTATGCGGAAAAAATGATGTTGTAATAAATGATTCAGCAAACCACGCATCTATTTTTGACGGTTGCGTTTTATCAAAAGCAGAGTTAAAAATTTACCCACATTCTGACATGTACGCATTAGAAAGAATTTTAAAAAGACTTCCGAAAGAAAAAAGCGGAAGATTAATCATAACAGACGGAGTTTTCTCAATGGACGGAGATTTAGCAAAACTTGATACGATTGTTGAATTAGCAGAAAAATACAAATGCAGAGTTATGGTCGATGATGCACACGGATTGGGTATTGTAGGCTTAACAGGAAGAGGAACAGCTCAATATTATCAAGTTATGAATAAAATAGATTTACACGTCGGAATGCTTTCAAAAACACCTGCCAGCATTGGTGGATACTGTGCCTCAACAAAAGAAATTGTCCAATATTTACGACTTTACGCAAGAAGTTACTTCTTTTCAACAGCACTACCTGCACCTATCGTTGCCGGCGTAAACGAAACTTTTAAACTACTTGAAACAGATAATGCAGGACGAAAACAACTTTTAGAAAACGTAAATTATTTAAAAATGAAACTGAGAAAACTTGGTTTTGATATAAAAAATTCTCAATCAGCAATAATTCCGATTATGATTTATAACGAACAAATTTTATTTAAGATGTACAAAAAACTAAGAGAAAGCGGAGTTTACACAAACATCGTAACTTATCCGGCAGTAAGACGAAAAGAATGCCGACTAAGACTTTGCGTAATGAAAGATATGACTTTCGCACAACTAGACAAAGCTTGTGAAATAATCTCTAAAATCGCAAAAGAATTTGGGATAATAAACTAATTACATCTTGGATTTGATTCAGTCGGAGTTTTACCGTTTGAACATTTACCGCTTGAGTTTACTTTTTTGTAATCCATATTACCGTATTTTAAAACCCAAGAACTAGCCCAACTGCCATTTCCTTGTTTACATTGAGCCAATAACCTTGCAAAAGATTGTTGATCCGCTGGAGCTCTATCTTGACTAGCAACAATTGAACGGCCATCGTCACTAATGGCAAAAAGAAATATATCATCTCCAAATTGATTTTTGCCCTTATTTGGACCGTCAAGATCAATCGATATCCAACTATATTCAAAAGAGGCAGATGTACCATCCGCAAGAATAACCCTATACCCATAAGGATTGTCCGTTGAGGAATTTCCACCTAAATATGAAAAATTACCGGATTTAAAACAACCAGACCCACCAACACCACACTCTTTTTGGACCTTCAAAAACTTTAACATTCTTTTTGCAAATCTAGTATATTTATCGTTATTATTAGACAATCCACTATACCAACTAGCTTCAGAATATGGACCATAAGCAACAGTTGCACGAGCTAAAGCTTCATTCAAATTTTGATGAACTTTTAGGAATTTTGCA
>CAZKJV010000112.1:0-5176 GCA_964553175.1 uncultured Muribaculaceae bacterium
ATACTTGACAGACATTAAATAAACACGAGGATATTAAGAGAGAGAGTATAAAAAAATCTTTTTTAAATTAAACTTACCTTGATAGGTTTAATCTATTTTGAGTTTCAAGAATTAGTTGTTGCTTAAAACTAATTTCAATGTAGCCATATTTTTGATTGACAACATTTTGTGTTTGTTTTGTTGAGAATTAGATATTTCAAAGATTCTGCACATTCTGCGAACTTCTTCTGCTTCTGCAAAAGTATTAACTCTATAAACGTTGTTGATTGGATCTGCTACAACTGACATCATAGTGTTTAATTCTTGTTCTTTCATCTTTAAAATATCCTCTCTTGAAATCTCTTACTCTTTTATAAAGTATTTCTTTTCAAAAAAATTGCCTTTTCACTTTTATATTTGTTAACATTCGTTAACAAAACGTCTATATCTTATATATAATGAGGATTTCACCGATGTCAAATAAAGGCGGAAACCCATGTCAATCATGGGTTTCCGCCTAAAAACTTTCAAATTTTATTTAAAATTTCACATGCTTTTTGAAAAAACTAGTCGCATACTAATTTTGTATTCCATTTTACAGTACAATTCAAATATTCCATATTATTGTTAGTCAAAATCCACAACAAATATTCTTCCCCTAAATCCTTCCCACTAACCATTATAGAGTCCGCAGAACGAAAACTACCACTTTGAGAATACGGTTCTAATGATGGAGAATCTAAACTCAAACCGTTAAAAGGTATACTTGCTTTAAAAATATCCTGCCCCAAAGTATTCAAACCTGCCTTTGGTCCATCAACATCAAAAACAACATCATAATAATATTGTTTATTTGAGATATTAATAGTAACTTTTATTACACAATAAGTAGAGCCATCCTGCAATAATGTTGCCGTATCCAGACATGATCGAACATTAGCAGCCAATGCAGGTGCATATATTGAATTTTTTGCTTTGATTTTTAAATTACTATTAATTTTATTTACAACATTTTCTGCAGTATAAGAAGACGCATTTGTAATCGAATCTTTTATCATGGCTTTATCCCAAGCTGTTGAAAGTTCTGAATAAACTTTTTTAGCCTTTGCCATAGTTACTTGATCTGACCCTGCATCATTCAAGTTTGGTACTGTAATCGCTGCAACAACACCGATAATACCTAAAACCATTAACACTTCAGACAAAGTGAACGCAATTTTTCTAAAAATTTTTTTATACATATTTCCTACTTTCTTAATCACAAGTTCTCTTTGATGTCCAGTTCAAATCTTTACATTTCATATAATCACGGTTTCCAACCTTTATTACCCATTCTGTAAACTTTGCATCACTATAATTTGCAAAATAATGATTTAAGTTATTTGAACTTTCAGGCTTAAGCCCTTCGACATAACACATATTAAAAATGAAAATATCATCATCAAAATCGTTTGCACCTTTAAAAGGACCATTAACATCTACGATTATCTGTCCCATCTGACCTTTACAACGATTTAATTCTTCTTGAGCCAAAATAGTTGAAAAATCACTCAAATCATTAATCCTAATTGCAACAGCAGAACCGTCTTTCATTATAAACTTGCTATAATTTGAACTTGTTTCGATGTCGCCAGAAAAACAACCAGAAGCAGTCCCACAAGATTTTGAAACAGCAGCCGTATCAAAAAAAATATCAGAAAATCTTTGAGTTAAAGTTTTACTATCAGTAACTCCACCACCCCATTCCACAGGTTTTCCATAAGTTTCAACAATTGTTTGATAGATTGGTTCTAATTCAGAATAACTTTTTCTTAATGCTGATACAATTTTTCTTTCTTCCACATCTGCATTCAATTTTGGAATAGTCAATGCCGCTGTAACACCAATAATTGCTAAAACCAGCAAAACTTCAGTCATTGTAAAAGCTATTATTTTTCTTAAAGACATTTTTACCTCGAGTTTTAATAATGAAATTGTAAGCTTTTTAACACCCCTTGTCAAACAAACTTAAACAAATGTAACCTTTTTGATTTTTTCATAAATAATTATAAAATTATCTTAGGAGGAAGACATGAAACAAAAGTTATTTTTAACATTTTTAATAATGATTATGACAGCAGGTTTTTCAATGGCTGCGACATTAAAATCAAACGCAATCACCGAAAGAATTCCCGCAGGCACAAAATTTAACGTTAAACTACTTAACCCAATTAGCACACAAAATAGCAACGAAGGGGATTACTTTAGTGCCACTCTTTTAAACGACATAAAAACAACAAAAAAAATCTTATTACCTGCAGGCTCAATGCTTAGAGGAAGTATCAGCAAAGCTGTTCCAAGCAAAAGTTTTTCAAGAGGCGGTATTTTATATGTAGATTTCGACCACATTGTAACACCAAACGGAAGACAATTGCCTATCGATTTAATCATCTCTGGAAAAGTTAATTTAACTCTTGACGGCGGAGTTTACATCAACAAAGGTTATGGCGAAGCTTTACAAAAAAACTGGGATAAAACAGTTGAAATTACTCAAAACTCAACAGATTTCGGCATGGATATAGGTGAAGATGTTCTTGCAGGTACAGTAAGAATTATCACCGTTCCTGTTTGTGCAATTGGCGGTGCTGTTGGTGGCGGACTTTACTGGATAGGTGATAGCATTATTGACATGTTCAGAAAAGGACAAGACGTTGAATTTAATCAAGATGAAAATTTAACAGTAATTCTTACTCAACCGATAGATGTTCCTATCAATTAAAAAAAGGTTTAAAACTCAGTAATAGCGGGCGGATTTTAGAAAAATCCGCCCGCTATTTTTTTATTTATCTACACCAAAAGTATGAGATATCATACTAAAGTATAAAGTCCGAAATTCTAATTGCCGATAAAAAACTTGTAAGAGGAAATAAGAAAATTTAATTGGAATTATAAGAGGAGAAAGACTATGGCAATTAGTGTTAATACTAACCTTGCGTCATTAACAGCACAAAAATCATTAAACGGTGCAACAACAAGAATGAATACAGCGATGGAACGTATGTCAACTGGTTTTAGAATTAATTCATCAAAAGACGATGCAGCTGGTATGGCAGTTTCAACAAAATTAGATTATAAATTAAGCTCACTAAACGTAGCAGCAGATAACGTACAAATGGGTACAGCTCTTTTAGATACAGCAGAAGGTGTTTTAGGAACATTGAACGATAACTTAGTTCGTATCAGAGATTTAACTGAACAAGCTGCCAACGGAACTTACGGTTCAGACTCTTTAACTGCTATTATGCAAGAAGTTCAAGCAAGGGTTGACGAAATTACACGTCTTTCTGAAACTGTAGAATTCAACGGAAAATTTTTATTAAACGACTCAATTACTGAAGGTATTAAATTACAAGTAGGTATCAAAGCTGATGACAACAGTGTTATCATTTTAGACAAAAGTTTATTCAAAACAGCAGCTGCATCTGTTATTTTAAATGTAGCTGGTGGCGACATTACAGACAAATATAAAGATGACTCAACAGCAAGAGCATTCTTAAATAACATTGATAGTGCTTTGGCTAACATCACAGAAAGAATGGCTAGAATCGGTGGTATTCAACAAAGATTAATTTCTTGCTTGGAAGCTAACGAAGCTATGAGTTCATCAGTAACAAGTTCTTTATCAACAATTCAAGATGCTGACGTAGCAAAAGAATCTGCAAATTATATTAAAGAACAAATCTTACAACAAATTTCAACTTCAATGCTATCAACAGCTAACCAAGCACCATCAATCGCATTGAACTTAATCTAATCAACTGATTAAAGACAAATTTAAAAATATTCTCTTATATTTTATTTCCCTTAATATAATTAATTCCAATTTGCCCCGCTTCGGGGCTTTTTTTTATGCTTTTTTATTAAACTAAACACAAGAAAAACCCGCAAACATTGTTCACGGGTATTCAAGTCATAGTATGTACTAAATGAAATTCTAAACTTTTAATACTTACCTTCTGATAGTCAGAGTTCCGATTTTACTCGGAACTCTTTATATATTATCTATCCCAATTAAACTAGGTTAAGAGCAATAGATGGAGCTTGGTTAGCTGTTGCTAACAATGATGCTGATGTTTGTTGAAGAATTTGTTGTTTAATGTAGTTTGAAGATTCTTCTGCGATATCAGCGTCTTCAATTAATGATTTAGCTGAAGTTAAGTTAGTTTCCATAACACCTGCCGCATCAATTGCAGATAAAATTCTTTGTTGATAACCACCTAATAATGTTGTTCTTTCTGTGATGCCTGCTAAAGCTTTATCGATATCAGCTAAGAATGCTCTTGCTGTTGAATCATCATTATATTTTGCTTCAACATTACCACCTGGTACATTCAAGATTACTGAAGCTGCAGCATCTGCAAATAGTTTTTTATCTAATTTGATAACACTATTCTCATCTGATTTGATACCTACTTGTAAGTTAATATCTTTAGTTACACCATTTCCTTCTGGATCATTTGGATTGAATAAAATTTTACCGTTAAATTCTGATGATTTTGACAAACGAGTGATTTCGTCCATTCTGGCTTGAACTTCTGTTTGAATAGCTCTCATAGCGTCTGTACCATAAGTACCGTTTGCAGCTTGTTCAGTTAAATCTCTGATACGAACTAAGTTATCATTAATTACTGTTAAAACACCTTCTGCTGTGTCTAACATTGAAGCACCCATTTGACCATTGCTTTGAGCAACTGACAATGAACCAATTTTGTAATCCAATTTGTTTGCTACTGCCATACCAGCGGCATCATCTTTTGAAGAGTTAATTCTCAAACCTGTTGACATACGTTCCATTGCCGTATTCATTCTTGATGTTGCTGAGTTCAAAGATTTTTGAGCTGTTAGTGATGGGATATTTGTGTTTACTGTAATTGCCATAGTTCTGATCTCCTTTCATTTAGTACAATTTCTTTACTATGTGTTTCCTTACATACCAAATATCGGATTCTATACAACAGACTTTATAAAACTTTAGTTTGAAGTTTCTTATACTTTAGTATGAGATTTTTAAGTTTTTCATGATTTTGGCATGATATTTCAAAAAAAATCTCAAAAAAGCATGTAAAAAAACATGCTCTTATCATGGTTAAAAGCATGCTTAATCTAATAAATATATGAGAATATACAAAAAAATATAGAAAAAACCGCCATGCTCTTT
>CAZKJV010000113.1:0-5067 GCA_964553175.1 uncultured Muribaculaceae bacterium
GAAAAAGACTTCAAATGAAGTCTTTTTTGGAATAAATGCATATTTTTTGAAAATTAATTATTTAATTTTTAAAGTATGAGTTTCTTTTTTTATTTCTTGTTTTTTCAAAGTTATTTGTAAAATACCGTCATTGTATTCGCAATTTGATTTTTCTACATCAACGGATTTTGCTAACTCAATGGTTTTATGGAATTTACCATAAGAAAATTGCGAATAATGTAAGTTTTCATTGTCTTTTACATCTTCAAATTTACATTCAGCAGATATTGTCAATGTATTTTTATCTAATTCAATGTTAATATCTTCCTTTTTTATTCCTGGAAGTTGAACACTGATTTTGTATTCAGTTTCATTTTCTCTAACTTCTGATAAAGGTTGATACATTCTGTTTTCAAAATCAGAAGCATCGCCAATCATGACAGCATTCAACAAATTTTCAAGATTGTTTCTGACTCCTGAAAATAACATTTCCGGTTCTTTTTCAATAACATTAAATCTCATTTTAACACCTCCGTTTTTTACTTTTTACTTCTTACACTTACGTTATAACTCTTTTTTTCAAAAAATCGTCAGAATTAACAATGTTTTAACTTTTAGCCCAAATTGTTATAAAAAAGTTAAATTTTACCTAATCAAGTTACCCGTTTGTAGCATAAAAAGTTTTCGCAAATTGTTTATTATAGCTTAAAAAAGGTACTTATTATGTTTTATAATTATTATCAATACGATGATTACAACTTTGACAGCTGTACAGCAAAAGGAGTTTGTTCAACAGACCCGACAATTTCTTCGTTACAAGAAGTTATTATGATGTACTTAAAACAGCTCTCTTTTTACACCCTTAAACTAAAGAAAAACGGAGTTACAAACAAAGTAATCCGAGATAATATTTTAAATACGATTTCAGGACTTGTGTCAAACACTGATTATTCGCAAGACCAATTCAAAAACATTATTTTAACAATCTATGAAAACCTTAGACAATCAAAAATTCTATACGAAAGAATTTGCAAAAATAACAATGTAAGTGCAACAAAACTAGAAAATAAAATAAAATTTCCAAAACAATTAGACTTAAATAATGCGATTAAACAAGGAGAAAAAGAATTTATCCGCAAAAACAAAATTTTAAGTCAAACTCAACGACATCTTTATGAAATAATGTTTGTTTTAATAAAGAATGTCTGCATAAATCTTATTCAACTAAAAAGCTATCAAATAGACTACGAAGAAGCCTATTACTCAATGTTGCAGATTTTAAGTATGATGAATTACAAAAAAGCATCTACGCTTAAATTAAAACAAATAATCAAAAATTTTGTAAAAGTAAATTATAAACTCATAAAACTTTTACATAATGCCGAAATTGAAACATTTGGAAAGCAAGAACCAGTTGAAGTTTCATTTTCAACAAGAGTCGGAAAAGCTATTTTAGTTTCAGGCTCTAACTTGAAAGAATTAGAAGATGTTCTAAAAGCCACGAAAGATTTAAACATTGATGTTTATACCCACGGCTCAATGATTATGGGACACACTTACCCAAAATTAAGAAGTTACAAACAACTTCAAGGACAATTTGGACTTGGGGTAGAAAACTGTTTACTTGATTTTGCAACTTTTCCCGGAGCAATTTTGATGACCAAAAATTCACTTCAAAATATTGAATATTTGTATCGTGGCAGACTTTTTACAACAGATGCAAATGTACCTAAAGGGGTAACTCAAATTGTAAATAACAATTTTAAACCATTAATTAAATCCGCTATGGACGCAAAAGGGTTTGCAAAAGGTCAAATCAGGGACTCTTTAAAAATCGGTTACGAGGACGAAGTTATTGAAAACAAGGTAAATGAAATTATAGCAAAAATTCATTCTCGTAACATAAAACATCTTTTTATAATAGGAATTTTAAATCATACATCACTACAAAAACGTTATTTTTTAAGGCTTTTAAAAACATTACCGAACAACACACATGCTATAACGCTTTCTACTTACACACCAACAACAAACACTTTTCAAATAAATTCAAGCTATGATTTTCAATTGATGTACAAAATCTTAGAAGATTTAAAAAAGAAAATTGAAATCAAAGACTTTGATGTAACAGTATTTTTAACAAAATGCGACAAATACGCAATATCAAATATGCTTAATTTAAAAGAACTACAAGTGGATAATATTATGCTTGGACACTGCTCTCCAATGTCAATTAATCCAATGATAATAGAGGCATTTAAAGATATTTTTAATATAAAAATAATTTCAACACCGAAAGAAGATATAGATTTTCTGTTAAAATCCGCATAAAACTTATCAAAAAAACATATATTTCACATCTTAACTAACTTGCCAATACATTGGTTTTGTTCTAAAATTTAGGTATTATGAAAATACACAATACTTATACCGACAAAGTCGAAGAATTTAAACCAATTGAAGAAAACAAAGTAAAAATGTACGTATGTGGTCCAACCGTATATGATTACGCACATTTAGGACACGCCCGCTGTTACATCACATGGGACGTGTTATACAGATATTTAAAATTCAAAGGATACGACGTAACTTATTGCAGAAACGTTACGGACGTTGACGATAAAATTTTGAAAAAAGCAGAAAAAGAGGGTAAAACACCTGAAGAAGTTTCAACTTTTTGGTATAAATCATTCACAAAAAGTATGGAAGCTTTGAACAACTTAAAGCCAGACATTGAACCTTTTGCAACAAAAACATTAGGCGAAATGATTTCTATTGTTAAAGATTTAATTAACAACGGATACGCATACGAAACAAACGGCGACGTTTATTTTCGAGTTAAAAAATTCAAAGATTACGGAATGCTATCAAAACAACCGATAGACCAATTAGAAAGCGGTGCGAGAGTTGAAGTAGGTGATATCAAAGAAGATCCTCTTGATTTTGCACTTTGGAAAAAAGATGAAAAATTCGGTTATAACTCACCTTGGGGAGTGGGTAGACCAGGGTGGCACATTGAATGTTCTGCAATGAGCCGAAAACATTTAGGCAAAACTATCGACATTCACGCAGGCGGTGCAGATTTAATTTTCCCTCACCACGAAAACGAAATTGCACAATCTGAATGTGCAAACAATTGCAAATTCGTAAATTACTGGATGCACAACGGTTTTGTAACCATAAACAAAGAAAAAATGTCAAAATCTTTAGGTAACTTTTTGACGATTGATAAAGTACTTGAAAAATACGATTCAAATACAATAAGATTGTTTATTTTGACTAATCACTATCGTATGCCTGTTGAATTTTCAGATGAATCTTTAAATTCTGCTCAAGCAGGTGCAAAACGTATGCTTAACGCAAAAGCTACACCGATAGATGACTCTCTTGATATAACTCAAACTCAAGAGTATAAACAATTTGTTGAAGCTATGGACGATGATATGAATACATCAAAAGCTTTGGCAGTACTATTTGATCTTGTTAACAAAGCAAATAAAGATGAAAAAAATGCTTACACTCTTCTTGTAAAACTTGGAAGTGTCTTAGGATTTAATTTTACAAAAACAGAACTTTCAGAAGAAGAATTAAACGAAAAAATCAAAGAAGTAAGCACTGATTTAGATATTCAAATCAATTCTATGGAAGAATTAATTGAAATAAGAAAAAATGCCAGAGCAGAAAAAAACTGGGATTTGGCAGACAAAATCCGTATTTCACTTGATAAAGTCGGAATTATACTAAAAGATTCTAAGGACGGAACTACTTGGGAATTAAAAAAATAAAAAATATATTTTTAGGGCTGTTAATATTTTTTGCAATATTCATCACAGCCCCTAAAAACTTTGCATCTGACGAACAAAAAGTTTATCAGCCTGTCAGAGTTGCTATCGGAAACCAAAATTTTCAGATTTATGACTATCAAAACATCACACTTTTTGGAACTTCTGACATACAAATATACGAAAAAGCAAACCATAACTTAATTTCTACAATTCCGGCTGACACATTTATAGATATAACTCTAAAAAACGGTATTTTTGAAATTTCAACAACAAAAAATGAAGTTAGCCTTAATGAATTTTCAACAATTGGCGAAATTAATCAAAACAAAAACGTTATCACAACAAATAACGGTGTAATTTTTGAATGCCCAAGCGGATTATTAGGAGTAAAAGACCTAAAAAGAAAAGGGCGACAAGCTCTTTACAGAACTTCTTTTGAAATAATTAAAAAACCTAAGACCGACAAATTTTATGTAGTAAATGTCTTAGATATTCAAGACTATTTAAAAGGTGTCGTTCCAAACGAAATGCCTACAAGCTTTGGTTTAGAAGCACTTAAAGCACAAGCCGTTGCAGCAAGAAATTACGTACTAAGCCCAAGAACAAAATTAGTAAAAGAATATGACGTTGTGGATTCCGTTGCAAGCCAAGTGTATTTCGGTGCAAATACAGAAGAAAACACATCAAATAGAGCCGTTAATGAAACTGAAGGTATTGTTGCAAGCTACAATTGGAATTTGATTTTAGCACAATACAGTTCAACCGCAGGCGGATATACAGAAAGTTTTTCAAACGCATTTTCAGATCCTTTGAACAAAAGATTTCCATCAAACGAAAAACCTTATTTAGTTGCAAAACCTGATATGCTTTCACAACAACCGCTTAGAACGGAAGAAGAAGTTAGAAATTTCTACACAACAAGACCTGATACTTACGACATTCGTTCTCCATATTACCGTTGGCAAAAAAATTGGACAAAAGAAGAATTAAACGAAGTTTTATCAAAAACTCTTGTTTCGCAAGCAAAAACAGGATTTGTATCACCAAAACTTGAAAAATCAGAAGATTTTGGTGAATTATTAGACATAAGACCAAAAAGACGAGGCGACTCAGGAAAATTGCTTGATGTTGAAATTGTCGCAACAAGCGGAATTTACACAGCTCAAAAAGAACTTGTAATCCGTAGAATTTTCCAAAAAAATAACATTTCATTACCAAGTGCAAATGTCGTTTTTGAATTTGTAGTTGACGATAAAAACAACATAGTGGAAATCATTGCAAACGGCGGTGGATTTGGGCACGG
>CAZKJV010000114.1:0-5002 GCA_964553175.1 uncultured Muribaculaceae bacterium
TTCATTCAATAATTGCCATGTTTTGAGGGGTTTGTTAAGTTTTGTTAAGATAAGTGAATTTGTCAGATTTAATTTAATAAAAGAAAATGGCGGTATCTTCGATACCGCCATTTTCTTTATCATTTTAAATTTTTATTAATGACCTGCTGTCAAAACTTTATCAATTAAACCATATTCCATTGCTTCTTGAGCAGAAAGATAGTGATCTCTTTCGCAGTCTGCAACAACTTTATCAACAGATTGACCAGAATTTTCGGCAATAATTGTAGTTAACATTTTTTTCATTCTTAAAATTTCTTTTGCTTCCAATTCAATATCTGTTGCTTGACCTTGAGCACCGCCTAAAGGTTGGTGAATCATAATTCTTGCACTTGGAAGAGCCATTCTCTTACCTTTAGCACCTGAACACAATAAAAATGCACCCATCGAAGCTGCTTCGCCGATACAAATTGTTTGCACGTCAGCTTTAATTAATTGCATTGTGTCATAAATTGCCATACCGGCAGTAATCACGCCACCAGGGCTATTGATATACAACATAATATCTTTTTCAGGGTTTTCACTATCCAATAACAATAATTGTGCAACGATTGAATTTGCTAATTCATCATCAATTTCATCACCCAAGAAAACAATTCTTTCTCTCAACAATCTTGAAAAAATATCAAAAGAGCGTTCGCCTCTTGAAGATGCTTCAATTACTGTTGGAACGTAACTTAAAATTTTTGATCTATTTAAAGTATCCATTTTATCTCCTTTGTTATATAAATATCATACTATAAATATGAAAAAATCAAATTTTTAACAAAAAAAAGAGCGGATTTTAACCGCTCAATTTTTATCTATTTTTAATTGCATTTATTTTTTCCGTAACCAAAATTTGTGCGTTTGCAAAAAATTCTGCATAATTAAATGCTTTTATTGTTTCTAAAAGTTCCATTCCGTGTTTTTTGAAATATTCGACATCAATTTTTTCGGAATTCAACTCTTCACTATAAGCACGTCTTATAGGAGAATAAAAACTTCCAAGTCCACCACCGAAATCAGAAATTTCTTCAAAAGGTATAGATGTAACATCAACGTTTCTATTTCTCAATTCAGAAATCAAACTTTCAAAACGTTCATCAACTAAAACTTTGTTTGGACCTACAACCAAAATACTTGTAGCATATTTTTTCGCATCTTCAGGTGAAACTTCTACGAAATCCCAATTTTTCAAAGGCTTTGGCAATTCCCCATTTATAGCACCTGAAACTTTTATACCTAAATTTGGTCTAACAAGCGTTAATACAGAATTCAAATGAATAAATCCATTGATATTAACTGTATAAACTTTATAGTTTGGACCTAAAACAGATTGTAGCCACATAATACCTGAAGAACTAGAGCCACGTCCTGAATGTCCTACGTAAATATTATGACCGTCAACCAAAATATCACTACCTTCTAAGAAAATTCCGTGGTCATAAAAAGCAGGTGACGGAATTGGCACTGCAATATATTTGATTGATGGATCTTCTTTTAATAAAGGTTTAAATATTTTTCTTACGATAAAACGTTCTTTATCACGCATTGGAACACGTTGAGCACATTCAATAACCGTATTACCAATTACAACAACTGCATCTTTAGGAAACATAAAGTTATGTCCTTGTTGAACATATTTTAGATATTGTAATTCAGCAACATCTAAAACTTCAGGGTTCAATCTCGTAACTTTTATTTCTCTTTCTTTTAACAATGAAGAAACTTCATCAGATTCTTTCAAAATAGTTTCATAAGCTGATGGATTAATAGATTGAATAGGTTTACCAACATCAGTTTTCATTGTTTTTTCATTATTTACGATATAACCATAACCAAGAACTGATTTATGAATTTGCGGAACTGATAACATTTTTGGCGAACCCAAAATAACAGATTCCATAGTGTCCCATTCATGTTCAACATAAACAATAGAATTTTTATTCACAGTTTTTGTTGGAATTGCCATAAAGATAATTATTAAAAGAGCTAATAAAAATGCAAAAATATTTATAAATCTTCTCATTATTTTCTTTCTTCCTAAGTTATAAAAAGAGGAGTATTAAAAAATACTCCTCAATTCTTTATTGTTTTAAAAATGATTCGTAATTTCTAGCCAATAAGTGAGAGCGAACTTGATTAATTAAATCAAGAGCAACACCTACCATGATGATTAAAGAGGTAGCTCCAATCCCTTGCAAAGTCTTGATGTTTGTAACATAAGATGCAAGTGATGGAATTAACGCAATAACACCAAGTGCAACAGCTCCGATAAATGTAGTTTTACTTAAAATTTTATCAAGAGCTTCAGCGGTTGGCTTACCTGGTTTGATACCTGGAATAGACGAACCATATTTTTTCAAATTCGTTGCAATATCTTTAGGTTGCATATTCGGCATAATTGATGCGTAGAAGAAAGTTAACGCAAAGATAAGCAAGAAATAAATAACATAATAAGGAATTCCGTCAGGGCTCAAGAATTGAGTCAACCACATTACAGAATCTTTTACAGGACCTGCGGGTAGATTTGATTGACCTACCAAACTCAATGCAGTTGTTGGAAATAACAAAATTGCAATCGCAAAGATAATAGGCATTACACCACCAGGATTTAATTTGAATGGAATAAATGTATTAACTCCACCATAAACTTTGTTACCAACTTGACGTTTTGGATTAATAATAGTTACTTTTCTAATAGCTTCTTGCATAATAACAATTACAACCATTGTTAAGAAGAAAATTAAAAGTAACATAAACAATCCAAATCCTAAAGATGGATCTCTTGAAACCATTTGAGCAGTTCTTGATGAATAAATTGGAATACCTGAAATGATACCAACAAAGATTATCAAAGAACCACCATTACCGATACCTTTTTCGGTAATAAGTTCAGAAATCCACATTACAAGAATAGAACCAGCAGTAAGAACAGCAACAGAACTAATATAAAACATAATTGGATTTACACCTGTTACTATTGCTCCTGGCAAATGGCTCATGTAAACCATAAAAATTACAGCTTGGAAAGCCGCCAAAACTACGGTAAACATTCTTGTATATTGTGACAATTTTCTTCTGCCTGCTTCACCTTCTTCTTTTTGTAATTTTTCAAGAGAAGGAATAACAACAGCCATCAATTGCATAATGATTGATGCGGTAATGAAAGGTCCGATACCTAAAGCAAATATTGAAACTTTACCTAAAGCACCACCTGAAAACAAATCCAAGAAACCAATCAAGTTATTTCCGCTTGCAATGTTTGAGAAAATTGCATTATTAATGCCAAAAATCGGCATTTGAACGCCAAAACGGAAAGCGGCAATCATCAAAACAGTAAAAATAATTTTACTTTTTAATCCTGACGCATTCCACATTGACATCAAGTCTGCAGATGTAGGCATTTTCATTTTACCTTGTTGCATTATACTAATTCAACCTTTCCGCCTGCAGCTTCGATTTTTTCTTTTGCTGATGGAGTTACATAGTTTGCTTTAACTGTAACAGCTCTTTTGATTTCGCCGTTACCCATAACTCTTAAACCTTGAGCAGATGGGTGAGCTTTTCTGATTTCTTTTAATGCATCTAAAGAAATTTCTTCTAAAGATAATCTTTCAATAGCACTAACGTTCATTTCAGCGTATTGAATTTGGTTAATAATTTTAAAGCCTTTTAATTTAGGCATTTGTCTGTATGATGGCATTTGACCACCTTCAAAACCTCTTTTAGAGCTTCTGCCTGCACGTTGTCCTTCACCATTAGCACCACGGCAAGAAGTTTTACCATGACCTGATGCACGACCACGACCAAATCTTTTAGATTTTTTTGTTGAACCTTCTGCAGGTTTTAAATCTTCTAATGTAATCATAATTATATATCCTTCTTTCTAAATTCTAAATTATTCTACAACTTTAACTAAGTGAGAAACTTTGTTAACCATACCCATGATTGTTGCACTTGGAGCGTGTTCAACAACTTGGTTCAATTTTCTTAAGCCTAATGATGCAACAGTTTTTCTTTGAGCTGGAGAAGCACCAATTAAACTTCCTACTAATTTAATTTTTATCATTTGAGTTTGTGTTTTAGCCATTTTTATAATCCTTTTTATAATAATCAAAGTAATAACAAAATTAGACAGTTGACTAATTTAATAATTGAGCAACTGTTAAGCCACGTTTTTTAGCAACATCTGAGAATGGAGCTAATTTTTGTAAAGCGTCTAAAGTTGCATTTGCTGCGTTCAAAGGTGATTTTGAACCTAAAGATTTAGACAAGATATTTTCAATACCTGCTAATTCTAATACTGAACGAACTGCACCGCCTGCGATAATACCAGTACCTTGTGCAGCTGGTCTTAACATTACAGCACCTGCACCAGATTCACCTGTGATTTGGTGAGGAATAGTTGTTTTGAAAATAGGCACTGTGATAAGATTTTTACGTCCATCAGCGATAGCTTTTTGAATAGCAACGATAACTTCTGATGCTTTTGCACAACCTACGCCAACTTGACCTTTTTGGTTACCAACGATAACAACAGCACGGAAGCTTAATTTTTTACCACCTTTAACTACTTTTGTTACACGTCTGATTTGTACTACACGTTCTTGCCATTCTGAAACAGGTTTTTCTTCAGTTGTTTCAACTTTTTTACGTCTTGAACGTTGTTTTCTTTCACCTTTTTCTCTTGCTACATCTTCAAATTCTTCATGAGCTTCTTCTGTAGCTTCTTCTGAAACTTCTGCTGTTGTTTCTTCAACAACTTCAGTTTGTTCTAATTTTTCTTCGTTTGACATTTTTACCTTCCTTATAAAGTAATACTACATTTTCTTTCTTTTAAATAAATTTTGAATACGCCAAAATAAAAAGCATTTAAGCCTATTGGAATTCATATTCAACGTGAGTTTTTCTGACAAGAATTATTCTAAAACAAAACATCATGAAATGCAAGCACACCGTTACATTTTTGTATAAATTT
>CAZKJV010000115.1:0-4996 GCA_964553175.1 uncultured Muribaculaceae bacterium
TAAAAGACCTTTCAGCGTACTTGCAAAGTTTAGCGAATCTGGAATAAAAATTATTAAAGCAACCGAAACAAGCATAATAACTGTCAAAATTGCCATTGCACAGAAAAACAAAGTTTGATTTTTGTCGCCAATAGCTAAAATTTGTTCGTTATCACCTAATCCTAATTCGACATCACTTTGCATAACAAAACCTAAATTTCTTTGTTCATACAGCAATTTTTATATTTTTTACCACTTCCGCAAGGACAAGGATCATTTCTACCGATTTTTTCACCTTTTTTAACTGGACGAACCTCGATTTCATCTTTGTCTTCGGAACTATCAAAATTTTCTGCCGCTTTTGAAAGATTTGTTTCAACTTCTTCTCTACGTACGATTTGTACGCCGAATTTTGTTCTAAACAAATGTTTTACAGTTTCAGCTTGAATATCATACATCATATTGTTAAACAAATCATAAGCTTCTTTTTTATACTCAATTAACGGGTCTTTTTGTCCGTATGCTCTTAAACCAATACCGTCACGCAAAATATCAATATTATGCAAATGGTCAATCCATCTATTATCAACAACTTGAAGCATAATATCTCTTTCTACATTACGAGCAATATTATCATCTTCAAATGGGTGTTGAACTCTTGGATTTTCTTCATATTGAGAAATCACGTCATTATAGAAATTAACCATTTCTTCTTCGTGTTCTGAATATTTTTGTTTTGCCAAATCAACTAATTTTTCGTACATTTCATTAAACGACAAATTTCTAATATCAGAAACAGTTATATTTGATAATTGCGGAATAATTGAATGAAGTTCTTTTATTAAAGTGTTTAAATCTTCTTCAATATATTCATCTATTTGCATATTTGGAGAAACATAACCGCTAATCAAACGGTCAATTTCTTTTTCAATCATGTAAATAACATCTTCCGATAAATTTTTACCAAAAAGAACTTTCTTTCTTTGTTCGTAGAATTTTTCCCTTTGAACATTCATAACGTCGTCATATTCCAAAACACTTTTTCTTATATCGAAGTGATAAGTTTCAACTTTCTTTTGAGCCGATTGAATTTGACTTGTAATAATTGGGTTTTCAATCGCCATATCTTCTTCAACATTCAAAGCGTTCATCAAATTGATAATTTTTTCACCACCGAAAATTCTCATCAAATTATCTTGCAACGACAAGAAAAATCTAGTAGAGCCAGGGTCGCCTTGACGTGCCGCACGACCTCTTAATTGGTTATCAATACGACGAGATTCATGTCTTTCTGTACCAATTACGTGTAAACCGCCTGCAAGCACGACTTCTCTATGCTCTTTTTCTGTTTCTTCTCTTGTTTGAGCAAGAATTTCATCTTTCTTTGCTTCATAATTTGCGTCATCAGGTGAAATCCCTAAATTTTCAAGTTTTTCTTTTGCAAGATATTCAGCATTACCACCTAACAAAATGTCTGTACCACGACCGGCCATGTTAGTTGCAATTGTAACAGCACCCTTACGTCCTGCTTGTGCAATAATATATGCCTCTTTCTCGTGATGTTTTGCGTTCAAAACATTATGCGGAATATTTCTTTGTTTCAATAATTGAGAGATATACTCAGATTTTTCGATACTAATTGTACCAACCAAAACTGGTCTACCTTTTTTATGCATCTCAATGATATCGTTAACAACCGCTAAGTATTTTTGCTTTTCAGTTTTATAAATAACGTCTGAATTATTTACTCTTATATCCTTTTTATTTGTCGGGATAATAGTAACTTCAAGATTATAAATCTTTCCAAATTCAGCCTCTTCAGTCATTGCTGTACCTGTCATACCTGATAATTTCGGGTACAATCTGAACAAGTTTTGGAACGTAATACTTGCCAAAGTTTGAGTTTCATCTTGAATTTTTACACCCTCTTTTGCCTCAATAGCTTGGTGCAAACCGTCAGACCAACGACGACCTTCCATTAAACGTCCGGTAAATTCATCAACGATACAAACTTCACCATTTTTTACCACGTAATCTGTATCTTTTACAAATAATTCTTTTGCTTTTAAAGCTTGCAATAAATGATGAGCATAATTGTCTTGAATATCAAACAAATCCTTGCAACCAATGATTTCTTGAGCTTTATCAATACCATCTTCGGTCAAAATAATATTTTTATTCTTTTCATCAACTTCGTAATCTGTAATTTTTTCCAATTTTGGTGCAACTTTTGCCATTAATTGATAAGTTTCAGCAGATTTTTCCAAACGACCACTAATAATCAACGGAGTTCTTGCCTCATCAATCAAAATACTGTCAACTTCGTCGACAATAGCGTAATTATAAGGTCTTTGAACAAGCATATCAACGCTACCAGCCATATTATCACGCAAGTAATCAAAACCAAATTCATTATTTGTACCATATGTAATATCACACGCATAAGCTTGCTTTTTAGCCTCAAAATCCTCTGCCGAACGTCCGCCAGAAAGAATTACACCAACAGTAAGACCTAAAAATTTATAAATCTTACCCATCCACTCAGAGTCACGTTTTGCAAGATAATCGTTAACCGTAACAACATGAACCCCCTTACCTGTTAGAGCGTTCAAATACGCAGGCAAAGTTGCAACTAAAGTTTTACCTTCACCTGTTCTCATTTCTGCAATATGTCCGTTATGCAAAAAATATCCGCCGATTAACTGAACATCAAAATGACGCATATTCAAAACACGTCTACCAGCCTCACGAACAGTCGCAAAAGCCTCCGGTAAGATTTTATCAAGAGCTTCTTTTTCTAAAATTCTATCAGCTTTTGGATTTTCAGAAGTTCTTCTATTTTTCAAGATTTCTTTAAATTCTTGAGTCTTTGCTTTTAATTCATCGTCTGTTAATTTTTCAAATTCAGGCTCAAGTGCATTTATATGTTCAATTATAGGCATAATCGCTTTGATTTTCTTTTCATGCGGATCGCCCATAAGTTTTAATAAAAATTGTATCATTTTAATATCCCCTTATTTTCTTTTATTTTAGCACGAAAATAACATTGAGCAATGAGTTTAAAAAGATTTAGCCCAACTGGAGAATATTAATAAATTAAGACAAAATTATGATTGGAATAAACTATTAATTTTGTTTGTAATATCTTGAGGGTCAATTTCGTTAGTAACTTTGTTTATATCTTGTGCAATTTGATATAATTTTGCAGCTTCAATCTTGTCACCAACAATAGTAATTGCTCTTGCAAGGTTAAAATGAGCCAATGCGTAATTTGGATTACATTCAATTGATTTTTTAAATAATTCAATTGATTTTTGAACACGACCTAAATCGTCAAGATAAATAACCCCCAAATTATTATATGCAATGTCATACATTTTATCATTTTCGATTGCTAATTCATACTCTTTAATTGCCTCGTCGGTATCACCTTTACCCCAATATAAAAATCCTAAGTTACAGTGAATTTTTGCATTGTTTGGGTCTAAATCCAAGGCACTTCTGTAAACAGTTAACGCATTCTCAAAATCTTCTTTATCATAAAATGCAGAGCCTAAATTTACATAAATATCAATATCTTCAGGTGTTAACAAATAAGCACTTTGATACGCACTGATTGCTGCATCTAAATCACCCTTATTCTCTTGATAAACAAAACCTAATGTTTGAGTAATAATACTTGTCCATTGACGATTTGGATTTAAAGTTATAGCAGCTTGATAGTGCGAAATAGCCTCTTTAATATCACCTTTTATATAATAAATATTTGCTAAATTTGAATGAAATTCAGGCATATTAGGTAAAATATTAATCAATCTTTGATAAATCTCAATAGCATTATCGTAATCACCTTGTTCTTCATAAGCTTGGCACAAATGACGATATGCCGGAATATTTAGACTATCTAACCATATTGCCATTCTGTATTCAGTAATTGCATCATCATACTGACCTATTGAACGGTAAATATCACCTAACAAGCAATATAAAGGAACAAATCCGGGGGCTTTTTCAATCGCATCAATATAAATTTGAATTGCATTGCTCAAGCCTTTTTGTTGAACTTTATAATACCCTCTTACTAGCACTGGCAAAAATTGCAAATACGATAAAGAACGCATTACATTTTTTATTGCAAATTTGTCAAACGGTAAAGTTAAAACCGACAAAACCCACTCAAACTTGCTTCTCCACCAAGCAATCGGATTTCTATATGCTGAAATTTTATACAAATTATATAACAAATAATGAGCAGAAGACGATGTCATCGGACTTAATTTTATCGCATGTTTTGCGTTAAACATTGCTTCTAAAAAATGAGTTTTCTTCGTATAAGTTTCTGCTAACAAATAATAAGCTTTTGCAAGCTTTTTATCCTTTGTAGTTGCCATATTCAAATAATTTATGGCTCTATCTAAATCACCTTTAAAATATTGAGCTTGACCGATTTTAAAATAAATTTCGGCAGAATCCATATAAGTTTCTAAGGCTCTTTGATACTCCGTTATAGCCTCATCAATATATTGGCAAGAATTATGAATATCTAAATGCCATGCCAAATACAAATCCCCTAAACGGACATGCAAGTCCGCATTTGTAGGATCATTTTGCAACTCAACTTGACAAAGCTCAATTGCATTTTGAACATTGCCTGTCTTAACTTGTTTATTTATTTTTCTTTCAAGTTCTTGCAATTTATTTTTCATGACTATACAACGTTATTCTGCATTATTTTGTTTTTGTCTAGCAGCCATATCAATAGCAAAACAAGTTTTAATGATTTTGTCACGTTCTTTTTCATCAATATTTGTAAAAGCTAATGTGTACTCATCTGGTTGCAATGACGGATTATCCAAAATTACAGCCTCAAAGCTTGCAGGTGAGTCAAAGTTTCTCAAATAAAGTTTTCCTCTTACAACTTGTTCAGGTTCCAACTCTTCTTTACTACAGAATTTGATACCGCCACCAGAAATATCAATTGTACTTGCAATAAATACTTCTTTGCTTAATTCAAGCG
>CAZKJV010000116.1:0-4996 GCA_964553175.1 uncultured Muribaculaceae bacterium
TAAATTATTATTTTATATTGATATGTTAAGAATTTATGAAATATTGTTGTTAACTTCTCACATGTTTGCGTGGTTGTTTTATAATTAAATATGTTAAGGAGGAAAATTATGACACGTTTTGATGCAGGTGAAGTTATTACAGCAATGGTAACACCGTTTACAAAAGACGGTAATGTTGATTACGACAAAGCAGGCGAACTTGCTTCTTATTTAATAAATAACGGCTCAGATTCATTATTAATTACAGCGACAACAGGAGAATGCCCTACATTAACAAATGAAGAAGAAGTTGAACTATTAAGCACAGTAAAACGAGCAGTTAAAAATGAATGTAAAGTAATTATGGGTGCAGGTTCAAATTCAACAGCGGAAGCAATAAAATATGCAAAACTAGCTGAAAAAGAAGGTGCAGATGCAATACTTTCAGTTGTACCTTATTACAACAAACCATCACAAGAAGGAATGAAAGCTCACTTTTCAGCAATTGCAGAAGCTACAAAATTACCTATAATACTTTATAACATTCCGTCAAGAACAGGCGTTGAAATGGCACCTGAAACAGTAAATTATTTGGCTAGAAAACATTCAAATATCGTCGGAATAAAACAAAGTTGCGGAGATTTAGACAAAATTTCTGAAATGCGTGACATTTGTCCAGAAGATTTTGATATTTACAGCGGAGATGACAGTTTAACATTACCAATGCTATCACTAGGAGCAAAAGGTGTTGTTTCAGTTGCATCTCACCTTTACGGAGAAGAAATCAAAAGCATGATTGTTGATTTCAAAGAAGGACGTGTTCAAGATGCCTTGAATGTGCATATGATTTTATATCCTATGTTCAAAAAATTGTTTATGGCACCAAACCCAGTACCAGTAAAAGCAGCATTATCAAAACTTGGAATTATAAAAGATTACGTAAGACAGCCTCTTGTAATTCTAAATTACGAACAAAAAGCAGAATTATTTGCAATTATGGATTCGATTGAAAAAGAATAGCCGATTGGGTTATCTCCATTTTAAATATTTCTGATAACATTAGGTATATATAATTATTATAAGGACGTAGAAATGAAAAATAAAATTTTACTATTTTGGGGAATTATGGCACTTGTTATATTTTCACTTGTCATGATTTTCGTTAAACCTACAAAACTAGGTTTAGACTTAGTTGGAGGTTCAAGATTAGTACTTGAAGCTCAAACAACTCCAACAGTTGCTAAAATCACTCCTGATATGATGGATAGTTTGCAATTTGCGATTGAAAATCGTGTAAACAAATTAGGCGTTGCAGAAACTGTTGTACAAAGACAAGGTGAAAAAAGACTTGTTGTTGAAATTCCGGCTGTTAAAGACTTAAATCAAGCAAAAAAATTTCTTGGTGAAACAGCAGAACTTTCATTTAAAAAAGAAGTTCAAAACGGTAACAACATCTCTTGGGTAGACACAGGTTTAACAGGTAACGACTTAAGCCGTGCTACACTAAGCACAAGCACAAATGGTCAATGGGTTGTTGACTTAGAATTTAACGACAAAGGTACTAAAAAATTCGCTGATTTAACTCAACAATTAGTTGGAAAACCAATGGCAATCTTCTTTAACGGAGAATTAACATCAGCTCCAGTTATCAGAGAAGCAATCATTGGCGGTAGAGCTCAAATTTCAGGCGGTGACAACGGATTTGCTTACGAAGAAGCAAAAGAAATGGTTGATTTGTTAAACGCCGGTGCATTGCCAGTTCCTGCAAAAATCATTGAAGAAAATACTGTTGGTGCAACATTAGGTGCTGATAGTATTGAAAAATCAAAAGTGGCAGGTGCTATCGGTCTTGGTCTAGTAATGTTATTTATGATTGCATATTACAGATTACCTGGTTTGATTGCAGACGTTGCATTAATTATATATAGTATAATTTTATTTATGCTATTCAAAATGATTCCTGTAACTCTTACATTAGCTGGTATTGCAGGTTTCATCTTATCAATCGGTATGGCAGTAGATGCGAATATCTTGATTTTTGAAAGAACAAAAGAAGAACTTCGTGCAGGCAGAACATTGTTCACTGCTATTAACGCAGGTTTTGACAGAGCTTTCACAAGTATTTTCGATTCAAATATGACAACAATTATCACATCAGCAATACTTTACTTCTTAGGTACAAGCATTGTAAAAGGTTTTGCATTAACACTTGCAATCGGGGTTATCGTTTCAATGTTTACAGCAATCACAGTTACTAAAAACTTCATGCACTTGATTTTTGGTACAGGTGAATTAAAATACCCTGCATTGTTCGGTTTAAGAAAAGACGAAATAGGCTCAGCTTATACAGCTTCTGAAACTAAACGTGAAAAAGCAAAATTCGGTGTATTGGATTAGTGAGGTGTAATATGGAAAATAATAGTACTTTAAAAGTTCACGTTGTTAAATTTAGATGGTTATGGATGGCTTTATCAGCAATATTCCTTTTACCTGGAATTATAATGATGATTTATGCATCAATTACAAGCCCATCACACTTACCGTTAAAAGTAGGTATTGATTACACAGGTGGTACAGTTATTCAATATTCTATCGACAAAAAAGTTGACAACAATACTATTTCAAATTTAAGGGCAAAACTTGAAGCAAAAGGAATTGAAAACCCTGCTCTACAAGTTATTAACGTCAACGATTCAAGCGATGTTATCTCTATAAGAACTAAATTTATCGCAGAAGACGACAATGAAACACTTAACTTGATTACATCAACAGTAAAATCTGAGTATGCAAATTCAGACGTTATTTCATCAAGTTCAGTAGGACCAACATTGGGTAAAGAATTATTCAAAAATTCTTTAATCGCTTTATCATTAGCTTGTTTAGGTATAATCGCATACTTATCTTTCAGATTTCAACTTGATTATGCTCTCGCAGCAATTCTAGCACTTGTACACGACGTTTTATTCGTAGTTGGAGTTTTCGCAATTCTTTCATACTTCTTAAACGTTCAAATCGATGGATTATTCATAACCGCATTACTTACCGTAATTGGTTTTTCTGTTCACGATACAATTGTTGTATTTGACAGAATTCGTGAAAATTTAAGATATTATGCAAAGAAAATGTCTTTTGGCGAAATCGTAGATGCCAGCGTATCTCAAACATTAGCAAGAAGTATCAATACATCAATGACAACATTAATTACATTGTTAGCATTGTATTTCTTCGGTGGAGTTACAACAAAAGACTTCTGCCTTGCAATGATTTTAGGTATCGGTATCGGTACTTATTCTAGTATCTTCTTTGCAAGTATGCTTGTTGATTTCTGGGAAGAAAAAAATTCTCAAAAAAAACATGCATAGTTTAGCTTTAAATTAAAAAGGCATGCAACAATATGTTAAATATTTGTTGCATGCCTTTGTTTTTGGTAAAATCAATAGTAATAATGAAATGGGGAAATTTATGAAAAAATTATTATTAACATTGCTTATATTACTTATTGGTATAAAATCTTATGCCGCAACAGTTTGGATTAACGACACCAGAGCACAATTTCAAACGAATTCGCTTGTTATATTAGGTGTTAACATCAGAACTTTTAACGCAAAAGATTTGAATAAAAACGGAATTATTGAAGAAAAAAAAGGTGAAGAACGAGGAACATTTTTAAATGCGATTGATAGACTTGACGAACTTGCAATGCAAGGTGTTAACACAATCCATTTATTACCTATTACACCTGTTGGAAAACTAAAAGCAGTAGGTACTGCAGGCTCTTTATACGCTTTGAATTCTTACAATGAAATTAATCCTCAATTAAGAAGTAAAAGCTCAAAATTATCAGTAAAAGAACAAGCAATTCGTTTTATTGACGAAGCACACAGAAGAAAAATCCGTGTAATCGTTGATTTACCTGCTTATGCATCTTATGATTATTACTTAAAACATAATTCATTGTTTGAAGTTAAAGACTCACAAGCAGCAATTATTCCAAAAGATTTTACAGATGTGAGATTATTAAATGCCGGCAGACAAGGTCGCATAAATCTAGACTTGTTAGACAAATATAAAACTTTTGTTGACATGATGCTTGAAATCGGTGCTGACGGTATCGTAGCAAACGATGCATACACAAAACCTGCAGACTTTTGGAGTGAATTAATAAAATACACCAAAGCTAAAAGCCCTCAATTTTTGTTCGTAGCACAAGCAACAGACAAAGAAACTCCACTAGATATTAATAACAAAAAACTTCCGTTCACACCTTATGATGAACTTCTTGAAGCTGGTTTTGACGGCTATTTTGCTGGATATTCAAGATTTAGCGAATGGACAACTGCAAATGAATTATATGAACATGTAAAATTTAATCAAAAATTATTTTCAAAATATGATTTAATCAAATCTGATATTGGCAGTTTCGCAACTCGTGACACGATAAGCCCTATTCTAACAAACGGCACACCTTATTCAATCATGGTGGCATGGTTGAACGCAACATTACCTGTAAACGCCTATTTTATGGACGGTTTCCAATCTGGTGATGATTATATGTACCCTTGGGAAAACAAACGTGCAAAAAAATCATTTACAGATGACAATTTCTATTTTGTACAAAGAGGAAAAGTAGATATTTTTAACTTTTCAAGAAAACCAGGAGCTTCAAATGGCGATGTATTACAAAACTTTATCTTAGCAAACAAATTCAAATTTATGATGAATCAAATCATGCCAAATGCAAAATTTGTACCGCTTGCAACTAATTCATCAAATGTATTCTCATACGCAAGAACAACTAAAAATAACTCTGTAATCGTTATCGGAAACATGGATTTTTCAAATATGCAAAATGTAAAAGTTTCAGTTCCGAACCTAAACGACAAAGTTTCAGTAGTTCCGGTTAAAATATCTGATATACCTGTTATTCAAAGAAACAGAATAAACACTATTTTAGCTCCGGGTGAAGTTCAAGTTCTTCTTGTAAAAGATTTTTCTATTAAATAATTTAACATAAATT
>CAZKJV010000117.1:0-4981 GCA_964553175.1 uncultured Muribaculaceae bacterium
AATTCACATTATATACCCCACCCCAAAATTTATGAAAAAGACGTTATCGTAACGCTTACTAATGTTGCACAAACTTATTTGAAATTTGCAAAAGAAAATGAGAAATTTTATAAAATGGTTCTTAATGCAACATTTGCCCCTGATTGTACAACACTTAGTAAAATTGCTGTTGAATTTAATGTTATTCAATATCAAATCATTGAAAAAATGTTTAAATCAATGGCAAGAATTCACCGTAACATGAAAGGCTCGGAAACCAGACTGGCATGGACTTTTATAGGACTTATTAATACTTGTATTGCTCTTAAAACACAAGAAAGCATTAATGAGTTTGTAAAACAGTTTATGCACGGTATTTTTAGTTAATATATATGCAGAAAAATAAAAAATAATACATTTACCCTTTTTATAAAATATTTTTACCGTCTTTGTACATTTTTAATCGTTGTTGTTTTATTTCACAAATTTCATGTTTATAATCATTTTTGATTAAATCGCCGACTGATGCATAAAGTTTTAGGATTGAATTTTGAATATTTTGGTAATTCATATTGACCATATCGTTTGCCATTTCATCACTTGAAAGTGCAAGTCTTGTCATATCTCTAAAACCGCTTGAAGCAAGATGTAGAGCAAGTGGGTTGTTTTGAACGGATTTAAAAAGTGCTTGTGAAATTACCATTGGCATATGGGAAATCAATGCAACTGCTTCATCGTGTTCTTTTGGTGATGCAAAAATTATTTCTGCACCTGTTTGTTCTATAACTTTTTTTAAATTTTCAGGACATTGTTTTTTACAGATAACCCATTTTGCACCTTGAAAAAGTTCTTTAAATGAGTTTTCAAATCCTGTTTTTTCTGTTCCTGCCATTGGGTGGGTTGGAATAAAATTATATTTATATTCTTTTTGACAAACAAATTCTTTTAAAGAACAAACGTCCGCAACGATTGTATCTTCATCTAATATTTCATTTAATTCATCAAGAATTTTTATGGTTTTGTTCATGTGTGTTGCCACAAAAACAATTTCGCAATCTTTTAATGCGTTTAAATTATCGGTGATATTTTCTTGAGAATTTTTTTGAGAATTAGATATTCCGACAACTTCGTGAAATTCACTTAGAGCCTTAAATATTGAACCACCGATTAAACCTAATCCAATAACACCTATTTTCATTTATAAATCCTTATGATTGAAATGTTTTTTGCCTTCTACGTAATCTTTAACGATGTGACCGTCGCCGATTAAATTATATTTATATATTGTTAAACCCTCTAATCCGACAGGTCCTCTTGCGTGAGTTTTGTTGGTTGATATTCCGACTTCTGCACCGAAACCGTATCTAAAACCGTCTGCAAAACGTGTTGATACATTATTGTAAACCCCGGCAGAATCAACTTTTTTCATGAATTTTTCAGAATTTTCTTTGTTTTCCGTGATAATACAATCGGTATGACCTGAACCGTAAGTATTAATATGGTTGATTGCTTCTTCAATATTTTCAACTATTTTATAAGCAAGAGTTTTGTCGCCGTGTTCAAATGCCCATTCTTCAGGGTCAGAAATTAGCGTAATTTCATTATTTTTTAGTTCGTTTAATAAATCATTTGTTTTTTCAAATTCTTTGTGAATTAATAATGTTTCAACTGCATTACAAGCTGACGGATATTGAGTTTTTGAATCAACTATAATTTTTTTTGCTTTTTCAAAATCTGCTGATTTATCAACAAAGATATGACAAATTCCGTCTGCGTGTCCTAATACAGGTATTTTTGTATTCTCTTTAATAAATTTTACCAGTTTGTTTCCGCCTCTTGGAATGATTAAATCAATATATTTGTCGCATTCAAGCATTTTTGCAACATCTTCGTGTGTAAATACTTGTTGCAAAACGTTTTTTGGAAAATCTTGAATAGAATTAAGAGTATTATTTATTATTGATAAAATTGTTTTGTTTGTATTTATAGACTCTTTTCCGCCTTTTAAAATTACTGCGTTTGAAGATTTTATCGCAAGTGATGAAATTTGAGCAATAACATCAGGTCTTGCCTCAAAAATTATTCCAATTACGCCAATTGGACAAGATATTTTTTGTAAAATTAAATTTTCATCAAGTTGTCGTTTCAAAAGCGTTTTGCCGATTGGTTCAGGTAAATTTACAACATCTCTAATTCCTTGAATCATATCTCTTAACTTGTTTTCATCAAGTTTTAATCTGTTAAAAACGGATTGAGAAATTTTGTCTTTTGCTTCTTTTAAATCACTTTCGTTTGCTAAAAAAATTTCTTTGGAATTTTTTTCTAATTCCTCGGCAATTTTTAAAAGAGCATTATTTTTTATTTCTGTTGTTAAATCAGCCATTTTAAGACTTGCGTCTTTGGAATTTTTTGCGATTTCGTTAAAATTCATTTTGATTTTATATCCTATAAAGTCGTAATATTATCTCTAACGATAATTTCGTCGTAATTTTTGTAACCCAAAATTTCTAAAATTTCGTCGGAATGGTGTCCCATAATTTTTTTGCAAGCGTCAGAACCATAATTTGTAATACCACGTGCAATTTCTTCTTTATTTTCATCTAAAATTGATATAACTTCGCCTTTTTTAAACTCGTTTATAATTTCTATAATACCGATAGGTAAAAGGCTTGAGTCTTTTTCCAAAATAGCTTTTTTGGCTCCGTCATTTATAACTATTTTTCCGATAATATTTGTTGCATAACCAATCCAACGTTTTTTTCCCGAAAGAGTTTCGTCTGTAGGTAAAAACATTGTGCCTAAATCTGCTTCGTTAAAAATTTCTTTAATCACATGTCCGATTTTTCCGTTTGCAATCAAAACTTTTCCGCCGAAACGTGTTACAATTTTTACAGCTTCAAGTTTTGTTTTCATTCCGCCTCTGCCACCGTCTGAAACTCCGGATGCAAGATTTAAAATTTCATCAGAAATTTCTTTTACTTCTTTAATGATTTTAGCGTCAGGATTTTCTTTTGGATTACTATCATATAACCCGTTTACATCAGATAAAATAATTAACAAATCTGCATCAAGTTCACTAGAAACAAGTGCAGAAAGTTTGTCATTGTCAGAAAAACAAACTTGAGCATCTTTGTATAATGTTTCTAATTCCATTGTTGAAACTGTGTCATTTTGATTAATTACAGGCACAATACCAAGTTCTAATAATTTATTAAGAGTGTTTCTCAAATTCAAATATTTTTTTCTTTGAGCAAAATCATCTTCCGTCAAAAGAATTTGAGCAACACTTATTCCGTAAGCATCAAAACCACTTTCGTATATTGACATTAATTTTGATTGACCAATAGCGGCACATGCTTGTTTTAGTACGATGTCGTCAGTTTTTTCAATGTTTAATTTTTTTCTGCCTAAGCCAACAGCACCAGAGGTTACTAAAATAACTTCTTTGCCTTGTTTTACAAGTTTTGAAATATCTTCAATGTATGAATATAAACGAGGTAAAGATGCCTCGCCGTCTTCATTGCGTAAAACATTTGTGCCAAGTTTAATTACAATTCTTTTGGCATTTATAAAATCTTTTCTGTTCATGAAACCTACTTATAAAATTTTGTAATTTCTTCAAAATATTTTTCAATTGCTTTGTAGCCGTTAAACATTTCGTTTGAAATATTTGAATATGCACTAGCAGTAATATTTTTTAGTTCTTTTGCTCTGATAACAATAATTTTGTCTGCATCTTGTTTTAAATTAATATCATTTGATACAGATGCGTTTTTTAAAAATTCTAATTCATTATTTGCTCTTTGGATAGTCGTATTTTCTAACGGTTCCATGTTGTATTTTTTTAATAAATCGTATTCAGAAAGAGCAACAGCAGCTTTTACTGTATGAAATTTGTACATTCTTTTTATAACGACAAAATTGTCTGCAACTCTTTTGTGAGAATAAGGAACAGCAGTTTTTGCTAACATAATTGTTCTAAGTAGTGCTGCACCGATATCTTCGTTAAAATCAATAATTTTGTTATTCAATATTTCGTTCATTTTTATATCCCTTAATTCAATAATAACTTGCTAAAAACGATTTGTCATTTGTTTATTTATTAATGTTACAAAATTATTTTTATTTTTACTATTGTGCGAAAAGTGAATGGAAATAATCAATAAAAATTTTTTGTAAACAAATGTAACAAAACATGCTAAAATCCTAAAGTAATCATGATTTTAGCCGATATATAAAATGTAAGTAAAGGGAAATAAGTCATAAGGAGAAACGCTTATGGGTATGTCAGCATCACAAGCAAGATTGTTATCAATTACAGCAAGAATGAACGACGTTGAGTATAAATCTCAACAAATTTCAAACACAAAAATTCGTTTGTCAGACGAATCAGAACAAGTTGCAAACGCTTATACAAAAGCTTTAAACAAACAAAAATTAACATTTACAAATTATACTTCTGGTCAAGCTCAAAAAGTTAATTTGAACTCAACTACATTACAACAATATGCAGATAAATTCCAATTAGTTGATGCAAGTGGTAAAAAAGTTGATTTAACACAAATGAAATTTGACGAAGCTACATTATATGAAATGTTAGAATCAGGTCAATATATGTTACAAGAAAATACTACAAAAAGAACAGCTGATGGTGTAGAAACAACAGGTTGGTTTGATACTTCAGTTTCTTCAAATACTCAATTATCAATTGAAACTGATAGTACACAATTAGCACAAGCAGAAGCTGAATACAACGCAGCAACTGCAAAAATCAATAGAAAAGAAAAATTATTAGATAATGATTTGAAAGCATTAGACACAGAACACAATGCATTAAAAACTGAATACGATTCAGTAAAATCATTAATCGGTGATAATATCGATAAATCATTCCAATTATTCTCATAATTAGAATAAACAAGTTTCCTTATTTTCTTCCCTATACACAAATTTTTAAGAGCCTTAAATGGCTCTTTTTTTTGTGGATTTTCGGTAAGGTGAA
>CAZKJV010000118.1:0-4973 GCA_964553175.1 uncultured Muribaculaceae bacterium
GTATAATTAAAATTTATATATTTTGCATTTGGGTTAATAATATTTTTTAATTGTAACTCTTCATTCTTACATTTTAAAATTTTTACCCATTTTTTAAAAAGTTTTGGTAAATCATACAAAATCATATCTAATTCAGAAACAGTATGATCTATTGATAAATAAAAATTCGCATATGTAAAATCATCATCATCTTCATCAGTTGCATTAAAATCTTCTAATAACCAATCTAGTGATTCTAGGACTTTCGCCCTATCTATATGAGCCAAACTATCTTCAAAATCCCCCCAAATATCTTCTTTATCAATATAATATTCAAGAGCTTCCCTTAATTCTGATCGTTTTCCTAAGAAATCCTTAAAATTATAATAACTAGATTTTGCTCCATGTAATAAATCAAAACCATTACCTATGATAAATAATGTATCAGCATCAGCATTTAATTTATATTTTTCAATAATTTCAAATGGAAGATTTTCTAGAAGTTCTTCTTGTATGATATTTGCATTTATACTTTGCTTAGCAATCTCACGACATTTTTTACATCTACATGGGAATTTTAGATTATGCTTTTTATAAAAATCTCTTTCACCTTCTGTAAAAAAACGTTGCCCACAATCTTTACATACTCTTAAATATTTCTTTTTCATAAATTAAAACTCCAATTTTTAAATAAATTAATTATATAATGTATATAAGTTTAGTAAAACAGCTCTTAAATTTTCCTTTATTTCTATTTCTTCTTCTTTTGTTGCAGTTTTTGGAACGTAAATGGGGGCACCATAGATATTAGTTGATTTAAGAAACCACAACGGAATTCTTAACTTATCCCAAGTTGGCAATGAACTTAAAAATTTACTTTTTGAATACCAAACATCAGGAATTATTGGAGCACCTGTTAATTTTGCTATTTTGATTACACCTTTTTTAACTTGGTGTAATGGACCACTAGGGTCATCAACAGTAACTGCAATGTTCTCACCTTTATTTAAACGTGAAATTAATTCAAAAGTTGCCTCTTTGCCACCTTTATCTTTCCACGATTTATTTTGTGAACCTCTAACAGTTTTTCCCATCAATGGATTTACTAATTAAAATATTTAATTTATCTCTATTTGGAATACCATCTAAACATAATTGGTCATGATGCCAAAGAGCAAAGATAACTCTCTTGTCATTTTTAGGATAATTATGACTTTTAAATGTCATAAAAAACTACCATATTCTAAATAGAAAATATAGTGTGGTTGATATTATTGGTACATATTTTTTTAGTTTTTGTTCTTTTGTTTGATAGTTCAAATTATAAAAATCTCTCCTTATTTTTCTTCCTGTGTTCTGAATTGCATTTCGTAAAGATGTTTGTATTCACCATTTTCTATTGACATTAATTCTTCGTGAGTACCAAGTTCAGCAAGTTTACCTTCATTTATTACTGCAATTCTATCTGCATTTTTAATTGTTGATAATCTATGAGCAATAATAAATACAGTTCTATTTTTCATCAAATTATCCATTGCTTTTTGAACAATTGCTTCTGATTCGTTATCAAGTGCTGATGTTGCCTCATCAAGTATAACAATAGGAGCATCTTTTAATAATGCTCTTGCAATAGCAACACGTTGACGTTGACCACCAGATAGAGTCAGTCCTCTTTCTCCAATTTCAGTTTCTAAACCTTCAGGCAAATCTTCAACCATATCCTGCAAATGAGCCATTTCTATAACTTTCATAAGTTCATCAGTTGTAGCATCAGGTTTACCCATAAGAATATTATCTTTTATTGTGCCTGAATATAAGAAATTATCTTGAAATACCATTGAAATATTTCTACGAAGTGATGATAAAGAAAAATCTTTTACACTTATACCGTCAATGGTTAACGAACCAGATTTAATATCATAAAATCTCGGTATTAAATTTACTAATGTTGATTTACCACCACCTGAATTTCCGACAATAGCAAGTGTTTCATTTTTAGGACTCGTAAGACTAATATCTTTTAATACAGGTTTGCTTGGAACATATTCAAAGCAAACTTTTTTAAACTCAATATTATTTTTGAATTCTTTTAATTCAATAGGGTTTTCTTTTTCTTTAATTGCAGGTTCTAAATCAAACAATTCAAATACACGTCCCATTGCAACGAATAGATTTTGAATACCGGTTAATGTATTTCCTAATGTTTTTACAGGTTTGTATAATAATAATAAAGAGGTTACAAAAGATGCGAATGAACCTGCTGTCATTTGATGAGTGTTAATTAAGTATGTTCCATATCCTAAAACTATTGCAATACCAATTGACGCAATTTGATACATTAATGGAGACATCCATGCAGTTCGTTTAGTCAAAGACATATTTATTCTAAAAGATTCCCACACATATTGAATAAAGTTATTTTCTTGTCTATCTTGCAAATCATAAGATGCCATAACTTTATTACCACTATAAGTTTCGTTTATATTAGTAGTAATTTTCCCACCAATAACCATATTTTCATTTGATGCCTTTTTAATACGATTACGAATTAAAATGACAGGTATAAATGCAACACATAATACAAAAACACCAACAAATGCCAATTTCCAAGAACTGTAAATCATAACTGCAATAAGACCTAATGCTCCACATAGACTTGTTGTCATTGTTTTTATTCTATCAACAATACCTGCAGATGCAGTTTTAGGGTCGCTCATATATCTTGAGATTATTATTCCAGAAGAGTTATCGTCAAAAAATTGAGGGTGCATGTGAATTAAACGATGAAATAATGCAAATTTTACATCATTTGTAATTCTTTGTGATGTCCAAGATGAAATATAACTATTTAAATATCTCAAAACTCCTTGAAAAGCAGCAAATAAAATCACACCAAGAGGTATAATAAATGCCATTTGAATACTATTAATAGAAATCGTATGCTTTAAGACACTAAATTCAAAAGTTTTTCCACCTATAACATAATCCATATATGGTTTTAAAGCCAATGCAGTTACACCATCAAGCAAGCCTAATGGAATAGCGATTAAAAAACCAATAAGAATTCTAAACCAATATGGTTTGATATATGGAAATATTCTAGACAATAACCAAGAATATTTGAATGAATTTTGTGCAGAAGTTGATGATAACTTGTACTTATTCAAATTTCTTAAGTTTTTAATATCTTCATAAATAGGTGTTTGTTCTGCATATTTCCACCAAAGATTTAAATAACTGTTATGACATTCTTTTTTCCCAAGAGGCGTTTCTACACAAAAAGTTATAATTTTAGGTGACTCAAGATGTAATTGAATATTTTTATATTGTTCAATTGTTTCTTTTGAACAAGAAAATTCTAAACCTTTATTCCAAGACTCATTAGCTTCTGAATAATTGTATGAAATATCAAGTTTTTTACATTCATCACCTACTAGCAGATTAAAACATACCCCAGCATTAATTGGTTTGGTTGAAAATTTTGAATAATTTGTATTTAAAACCCTATCAAAAATATTGTTTTGTCGCCATTTATTTAAATCAATTAAAACAACCGTATTATGGAAAGAAATTTCTTTTTTTACCTTATATTGGTCATAAATGCTATTATACATATATTCTGCTGATGCACAAGAATATCCATCTAAATTCGTATTCCAAAGTTCTGATAAATTCGTATTTATTAATGTATAAGAAGTAAAATACAAAATTTTATCAGCATCAATTAAATTTGGAAAATCTGCACAATAAAAACGTTCGTTAAAATTTACTTTACCCTTTATTTTTTGAAATTTTAAACTGTCTTCTTTTATGAATCTAAATTTACAATTTGAACTTTTAAATTTTTCAAATTCTTTTAAGTTAAATTCCTCAAATTCTTCATCATAAACAATATAAAAGTTTAGATCATTATTTTTATTATTTGAAATAATACTTTGAACCGAAACAATTAAATGATAAATGTTTTGATTATTTATTGTATAAGCTATATTAATTTTATCCATAATTATGTCCATTCTGAAATATCTTTTTTACTAATTCCCCATTTATGTCCAAAAGTTCTACCTTTTACGTTACAAAAGCGGCAAAAAGGAATTGGTTTTGCCAAAAATTGTAAAACTTCCTGAATATTATTTGCCTTATAAATATCTATCCCATCATAATCAGTTAATGGTAAATCTTTGCCAAAATATTTATTAAAGTGTTCTATATTTGGTGCAACTGTACAAGTATAAATTTTACCATCTTTTAACATTACACAATTATTTGCATGATAACAGTTTAAAAAACTCTTTTTGCAGTCTTGCATTCCCTCTAAATCTAATGGCATATGATAACTTTGTTTTATACTTTCATTAGTGTTACCATAATATTCTAAATTTACATTATATTTTTTTGCAGTTTCTTCTGCTAATACATAATTTGTATTTATTGGATATTTAGTTAATACAATTGTTATGTTATACTTATTACAATTTTCCCAAAACTCTATAGGTTGATTATTTAAAATTATTCCATTTGATACTATTTCGATTCTTGTATTTGGAAAATATTCTCTTGAGTATTGCATATATTCATTGATTCTAGGGTTCAATAATGGTTCACCACCCATAAGTTTAATAATTCCAAGAGTTTTATCTGAAAGTTCTGATAAACATTTTATATCGCTCTTAAATTGTTCTAAATCATAAAACTTAGGTTCAGCCAACGGTGAAAAATGGTCACAATTTTGACAATTCAAGTTACAATGATGAGAAATATCAATGGCAATACTTTTTAAATATGATTGAGGTGTAATTTTTTCAATGTCATCTAATAAACACTTTGTTTTATTAGAGATAATAGAATATTCGTTCTTTAATACATTAATTGCATTTCTTTGTTCCTTTTGTTGACTATTTGAAAACATTTTTAATTCGTTATTCTTTACTTTAATTGTATTTAACAATGTTTTATATTTATTCAAAATTTTAAATTTAATACCACAAATAGTA
>CAZKJV010000119.1:0-4956 GCA_964553175.1 uncultured Muribaculaceae bacterium
ATTGTTTCAAATAAGCGATTTTTAAATGAGTCTTTATTTGCAACATTTTGTTTTGAAGTCGTTTGTTTTTGTTGTGATGCTGTCGATTTTGTATTTTTAGGTTTTGTTGATTTTGTTTGAGTTTTAGAGTTTTTTTGTTGAGAAGTTTTTTGGTTTTGGATTTTTGTATTAATTTTTTCTGTTTTGTTTGTTGTGGTTAATTCTTTTGTTTGAGTTTCGTTTTCTTCTATCTTTTCTTCATTTTGAACAATGTTTTTTGGGGCTGAATTATCCCAAAATGAGTTAATGTTTGGAATTGCTTGTTCTTGAACAGGTTTATTTTCCTCTTGTTTTACGGTTTCTTCTGTCTTTTTATAAGGTAAAAAGATTATAACAAGTGATAAAAGAATACATATTGCAAAAATTATCCATGCAAAAACGCTAATGTTTGATTGTTTCTTTTGTTTGATTTCGTTTTGAAGTGTTGAAATTTGTTCTTTGATTTCTTCTTTTTCTTCTCTTGTTAGTTTTGTTTGAGGTTTGTCTTTTATTTCTTTTCTTTTTTTTATTTCAGTTTTTTCTTGTTTTTTTTCTTGTACGTCAATTATTTCATCAAAAGTATCGTTACCGCAGTCGCAGTAATCAGGTTTGATTTCGTATTCAGTTTGACATTCTTTGCATCTAAACATTATTTTTGTACCTTTTTATTAATTATTTCTGTATCTTGAAAATCTTGTGGAGTGCTGTATTTTGCTCTCTCTGTAATTTTCCAACCGCCGGTAAATGTTGTAATTGTTCTATTTGAACCTTTTGGAAATTCTAAAATAGGACGACCTTGCAAACTTCTTATGACAGGTGCAATGTGTTCAATGGCGTATGGAGTGTACCTTGGAGTTTCTGAGTAGGTTTGAATATTAGAAATTCTTCCGTATTTGTCAACATTAAAACTAAATTTGAATATCGTTCCTTTTGGAATTGGCGGAAGTGTTGTTTCTTTCATTATTTGATTTTGAATATTTGAATGCCAAATATTCCATTGGATTTCTTCTTTTGTTTTTGCCGTTGAGTTTGGTTTTATTTTGTTTTCTTGTTTTTTAGCTGTTGTTCGAGGTGTTGTAACCGTCGAATTTGTTTTTGTATTGTTATCTATTTTTTTAGTTTGTTTTTCTTCTGATTTTTTTGTATCAGCTTTTTTATCAGTATTATTTTTTGTCGTTATTGTTTTGATTGTTGGAAGTTCGTCCGAGTTTTGTATTTTGATTGTTTGTTCAACAACGTCATAATCTGAATTATAAATAAACAAGTTTTTATGCATTTGCGGTTTTTTGATACAAATGCATAAAGTTAATAGAATAGTGATAATTATTGTTATTTGTAAAAATAATTTGTAGTTCATTTTAGTTTATTTTTGAAATTAAATCTTCGCAAGCGTGTGTTTCAAATGAAGTTGTACTTAATTTGTATGTTTCCGCTATCAAAATTGCTGTTGGTACAAGAGCGGCAAGTCCGCTTAAAATCATACCCATCAAATTATCGTCCATTTCTTGCATAAAGTAAGAGACGTTCATTGTAAACTCAATAAAAATGATTATCCCTCCGATTAAGAAAGATTGTCGCATTTCTCTATCAAGTTTTCTTACGCCTTCAAGTCCGATTATTTCAACACCGTGTTGAAGATAGTTGCTGAATCCGTCTTTTTTAAGTACGTTTGAAGCTTGAATTTTTTTGCTGTTAGTAAACGCATTAGCAAATGCAAAAAATGCAAAGATAATCATAATTGATGCTAAAACTAAGAATACAGGGCTAAATCTTAGTCCGGAAATTCTAATCCAGCCTGCAGCTTCAGGGAAACACATTGCTAATGTGTTTGAAACGCCATATGCCAAGAATGGTGCTGTACACACGCCAAGAAGAATTTCACCGATAGAGACAACTTGTAGCGTGAAAATTCTATCTTTAATGTTTTGAATTTTTGTTGAACTTAAGTTATTTACATATCGTTCAATCCATTGTTGATATTCTTTTACAACTTTTTCAAAATCTTCTCTATATTCGTATTTGTCCAAATCTGTTGATAATTCAACATTATTGAATTTGAAATATCCGCAACTTAAGGCAAGAGTGATTGCTGTTCCGACAAAGAACATTGAAATTAATACTGCAAAAATTGGCATTGTATTAGGTGTCATATAATATAAAACATTGATTATATATATAGCAACGAAGAAAATTGAAGATAATGTTATCATAAATTTTTCACCAATTCTTGATGAAATCGTATCTTCATCGTTTTTGTTTTGTAAATATAGGAATACTCCTTGTTTTAGAGTTAAACCGATACCAAAAATTACCAACATATAAACAATGATTAGTTTTAAATTTGTCGGCATTTGAATAACATTTCCTGCATCTTTTAGAGGTAATCCTGTTAAATAATTTGAAACCCCAAAAGCACAAACAAGCGAAATCAAAATTAGTCCGATATGTAATAAAATTCCGCTTTTTGAATTCATTGACAATTTGTGTTTTAAGTCATTAACTTGAGTTGCTGTTTCTTTTGTTATTGCAATTCTAGCTTGTTCAAGTTCTGCTTTTCTTTTTTCTATTTTTAACATTGCAGAGGCATTTACATTGTTGCCGTACAAATCTTTTAGGTCTTCTTCCGTAAGATTTTCTTCTGCAAGTGTCGTGTTATGTGTTGTGCCGATTAGTTTTATGGTTATAAAATCATCACTTCCGTCAATCATTATTTTGCAAACTTTTTCTACTTCAAGTTTTGCTGGAAGTTGTTTTCCTTTAAATAAAAACTTTTCGTTGTTAAATTGGTTTAAAACTGTACATTTGTTTGATGTTTGGTCATATTGAATTGTAAGCATACAGTCAAAATTTACGTCTAATTTGAAGTCAAATCCGTCTTTTGAACATATATTTACAAGTTCTTTGTCAGAAAAAGTTTTTTCTGCATTTTTTGTTGTAATAGTGAATGCCATTTTATTCTCCTATCTGCCTATTGCTTCTAAAAATCTTCTTTGAGATTTTTGAGCATTTTGTTCGTTTGCTATAATTAATTTTGTTTCGCCCAAAACAGGATTTAATTTTGTTTTTACTAAATCAAGTTTTTCAGGGTGAGCGTAAACAAACATCATTGTTAATTCTGGAATATATTTTTTAATTTCGCTGATGTTTTTTGGTAACGTATCCCAATTGATTTGTTTATCAACAGTACCTTCGTTTTCCAAGTCGCCGATGACAACAACTGCCGGAATATAGCCTTCTTTTTTCATTGTTAAACAATGTTCTAAAGCTTTTTTTATTGCTTCACCGTATGCAGTTCCATAATCTTTTTCATCATATTGGGTAAAAGCTGTAACGGCTTTTGTTATGCCTGAAGAATCACTTGCAGAACCTTCGTAAATTAAATATGATTTTTCTGAAACTTTTAATATTTTTATTTCATCTTCCGGGTCTAGAATTGAACAAAGTGTTTTTAAATATTTTATTTGTGTCGGTAACATTTTTTGGTTTGATGCAGATGAATCTACAACAAAAATTACTGCAGATTTATGGAATTCGTTTATTTTAATGTTTTTTGCCACAACAAATAAAAGTTTTCCTATTATTGCTATTGCTAAAATAAGTAATCCAAGAGTTATTAATTTTTTATTGCTCATTTTTATTTCCTTTTTTCTTTATTTTATTAGTAATGAAAAATTACGTTAAGTGGTTTTGTAAGTGTGATTTCTAATTCGGTATATGTTGGAATTTCAGCATCAATACCTTTGTCAAAAGCAGAAGAAACCACTACTGTACTTGCACCAATACCTGCACCGATTAAGCTTGATGAAACTTTGCTTGAACTTGAACAGCAAAGTGCTACGATTAAACCGCTAATTGCCCCAATTACTGCACGTTTTGTTGCATCAACCGCAATTTTTTTCAAAACTCCGTCATTTGTTACCGTAAAATCAATTTTTTCGGTTGATAAATTATAAATTTTGCCGTCAGGAGTTGTCAAATTATTGAAATCTATTGCAACTTGTCCGTTTCTTAGTCCGTATGTTGCCGATTGGGCTTTTGATAATGTTCCGCTAAGTACACTTCCTTGAGATGCGATGATATTACCATTATATACCCAGTTTTGAGTTAATATTGCGGTTATAACATCTCCGACTTTTGCGTTTGAAGTGTTTATCGGAGTTTGTAAATATGCACTAAAAGTTGAACCTTTTGCAACTTCGCCAACATAACCTTTTAAAACAGTGTTATCAGTTTTTCTTTTATAAGGTACTACGTTGCTTTGTTGTGTTGTTTTTGTTTCTGAAAAATCGTAGTTATTTGTGGTGTTTGTTAAAATTTTTTGTGCTTGTTTTTCAAATGTTGAGATATACATTGGATTTTGAGATTGTTCAAATTCAATGTTTTGCTTTTTCATTAATTTTTTGATTGCTTTATCAATTTTTTCACTATTACTTGCTTGATAGAAATAAAAAACGTTATTGCTACTTGTTTGTAAGATTATTAACGCATAATCTTTTCCATCATTAGTCAACGCAAGGAATGGATTTATTTTTCTTAAAGTGTATTTTTTATCTTTTGCAATTCCTTGTTGAACGATATTTTGTAAGGTTGATTTTTGAGTGTTTTTAACAAAATAAAGATTACTCATTGCAAAACACGTTTGAGTTGAAATTAAATATAATGTGCAAATTAATATTGATATAATTTTTTTCATTAATTATTCTCTTTGATTTCTGTTGTGGTGGTTTGTTTGGTTGTCGTAACAGATCCGTCATCGTTAAATTTTATTAGATAATCGATGAAATCAATTGATAAAGGTTTGTGCATTGCAGGTTTTTTAACGCACAAGCCAATGGTTGTGATAATTGCGATTGTTAATAGTGAAATTATAAAGATTTTTTTTGTATTGCTATTCATAAATCACTCAAATCTTATCTTTCTTTATTAATTATTATATGT
>CAZKJV010000120.1:0-4923 GCA_964553175.1 uncultured Muribaculaceae bacterium
CTATAATACGTATTATAATTTTTTATAATATTTTTCGGCAACTCCAACCCTTGTTTTAACGTTTGAGCAACCTGTTCCAAATAACTATCTTGTTCATCTTTATACAACAAATCACGACGGCGAATATCTTCATCAGCCTCTCTATGAACAAGAGCATGGTATGCACATTTTATAGAAGAATCTTTCACATCACGAGGAAACAATTTTAACGCTTCACGAACAATAATTCTATCCGTTAACACGTTGATAATCAAATTCCCAACGTACTTTCTTGCACTTTGGATATTTTCAATTTCAATATCTGACATTTTATTTTATATTAAACAAGTTCTAAACATTGAGATTCGATAAAACGTAACATAGCTACATCGTTACCATCAAAGAATTGGCTTGAAACTTCTTTAATTGCAACAATTGCCATTTCATCTTTATCCATAACACTCTTATAAAAGAATTTTTTGCCAGAACGATAACGAACTAACAAATCTTTTGAACTTAATCTATCCATAACTGTTTTTACAGTTGTATAAGCTCTTTCCAAACCGTTTGAAGACATATTATCAACAACGTCTTTTACGGAAATATTCATATCTTCATCAATATCTTGTAATTTCCATACTGAATTTAAGATTTCAATTTCTAATGTTCCAAGTGACATGCTTTACCTACCCTTTATTTTAATTATGCAACTATTACACCCATAATAAATAAAAACTCAAATAAAATCAAGCTTTTATACATAAATATTAACCAATATTAACCAATATTTCAAATAATTAAGGACTAAAAATCCAACAATCCGGCAGTTGGTTCTCCGATATAAATAATTCTTGAATTAGACTGTCTTTTTTTCTGTCTGGAAACAAACGTTGAACTTCCTCCACGGGTAAATTGACCAGTTGGACTTCGTTTTATCAATCCTGTATCGGCTTTAACATCATTTTTATCCGTTGAACGAACCTTATCCGTGTTTGTAAACACAATACCCAAAAGCAGTGAAATCACTGCAATACAAACAAAACAATTTATAAGATCCTTGTTCTTCATAATGTTAGCTCTCCATTAATACTATACCCATAATAAAAACTTTTAAAACATGAATTTAAATTTTTTTTGCAAAAAAAAAGGTTGCTTTGGAACAAGCTAACCTTGAAAAACATAGGGAAGGAAATAAGGAAATTTAAAATTTAAAATTATTATGCAGCAGTGATGAATAAGTAATCAGAAGCTTCTTTTTTGTCTTCTTCATTTTTGTTAAAGTTCATTACATCACCGTTGTAGAAAGGATTTGAACCTTGTTTATCTTTTTTTGCTTCAGCGATTGAAACAACATCAGCAGAGTTTTTTACAGATGTTTCTGCTGCTTTAGTTTTTAAAAATTTGATAGCAGTTTCTAAGTTGTTATTTAAAGTAACTTGTAAACCTGCACCAGACATAGCTACTTGTCTAGCAGTTAATGCGTCGATTTCACCATTGTATAAATTTACGTCAACTGATTTTTGAGCAACAGAGTTTGATTTAGCTTGAGCGTTTGCTAAGATATCTCTTGCAGTTGCTTTTAATGTTAAGGAATCAATTCCTTGATAATATTGTTGAACATAAGATACGTTTAAAGCCATAACACATTTCCCTATTTAATTTCATTTCCCTTACATATTATTTATCGGTATACCTTGTGAAAAACTTTAGGATTTTGAATCATCTTCTTTACATTTTGTTACAAATAAGGTTTTTGTTGTAAACAGACGGCGACAGGCTTTTAAAAAAGCCTGTCGCCGTTAAAATACATATCTAAATCATGTATTAATCACATGTTGGATTATCATACGTTAAATCATCACAATCCAAATATTCCATATTGCCAAAGTTCAAAATCCAGTCTGCACAATAATTCTCAAATACAAGTGTTTTACAATACGAATTTATACTACCTTCACCAAAATTTTCCATACTTGCATGATACAATCCATCTGAGAGATATATAAACCAAAAAATATCAGAACCGAGCCTATTTAGACCTTTTCTTGGACCATCTACATCAAAATAAAGACTCATCTTTGAAAGAGTATATTGTCCTGATGGAAGTTTATATAAAGAACATGTCATCGTAGCTGTATTATTTATACAACCATCGTTAGTTATTGCAATAGAAGATCCATCTTTTAATATTAATTTGTATAATCTTGCATTACTATCAAGGGAAGAAATCTTATTATTCCCTGAAAGAGCCGTAACATTTGAAGAAGCAAAACAGCCTTGTCCAGTTGCGACACCACAAGTTTTAGAAACATTAAAATACTGAGAAAATCTTTCTCCAAATTCTGCTATTGAATCAGTATTTGTTAGATTATCACCATATTTTTCAGTTGCTAAGTCCAATGCATTTTGCAAATCCGCATCAAATTGCTTAACTTTTGCAATTGTTTCTGTACTTGATGTGCCTTGTGTCAAGTTTGGAACTGTAATCATTGATACAACACCGATTATACCAACAACTACCAAAATTTCTGCTAAAGTAAACGCTTTTTGTTTCATATATATCCTCTTTTTTTATCATTATATATTTTAAAACATATTTATGCAAGCAAAAAAGACCTAAAATAGGTCTTTTTCTGCAATATATTATTTTGGTTGAAATTAATCAACAATTTGAATTCTGTTGTCAGCTTTAACATTGATTTCTTGACCAGCAGCTGATAATTTTTTAATGTATGCTGCAACCATTTTATCTTTATCTTCTTCAAATGTTTTTTCAGCTTTGTCCATACATTTCAACATTGTGAAACCATCTCTACCGTTGCCGTAGTATGTATCCATTGCAACTTTGAAAGTTTTATCTTCAGATGGATTATTAATATCTAAAGCTTGTTTGTTACCGTTTTTGTCTACATATTCAGCTGAAAGCAATTCGCCTTGTTTATTCATTTTGTAGTTTAAACCAGAAACTTGTAAGATACCAGGTTTTGTACCTGCATTTACTAATGAATGAGCACCGAATTTTAATGCTTCAACAATTGTTTTTTCGCTTAAAGGAGCAACAATCATACCATTTTTGAAAGGAACGATGCTTGAAATATCTCTTGTATTGATAGCACCTGCTTCAAATGTATTTCTTAAATTTGCTGAACCTAAAAGAGTTAAGTCTGCACCTGTGAAATCTTTCATTGCGTCTGCTACGAAATCAGCATGAGGGTTTTCGCAAGCAATTCTGTTTTCCGGTTCAGGTTCTGAAGATTTGATTGTACCAACAACTTCAGGTTTACCAAGAATTTTTTCTGACAAATATGTCATTACAAGATTTCTTCTTAAAGTTTTTGTTGGAGTTACGTTGTTTTGAACTTTTGTGATAACACCTTTTTCATCAAATTCTAAGTTTAAAACACCGATATTATCTGCGTCTTTTCCTGCTTGTGTAATAACAACAGGATTGCCATCTTTACCGTATAATAAGTTTTCGCCTTCTTTTACACCTTTAATTAATTCGTGAGAGTGACCACCTAAAATTACGTCGATACCAGCTGTTTCTTGAGCTAATCTTTTTTCATTTGCGTTACCTGCGTGAGAAATAACGATAACTTTATCAACGCCTTGTTCTGTTAATCTGTCAACTTCTGCTTGAACATCTTTGATTGTTTTATCAAAATCATCTACTTTGAATTCATTGTAATCAGCTGGTTTTGCAATTCTTGTAAATAAATCAGGTGGTAATAAACCGATGATACCGTATTTAGTACCGTCTTTTTCTTGAATATAAGATTTTTCAATACGTTTGCTCATTGGGTTTTTTTCGTCAATTTTAACGTTCATGCCCAACATTTTATAACTTTTATCTTTTGTTAATTCATATAATTGTTTTGAATCCCCGTCACATTCGTGGTTGCCAACTGCAGTTGCAGTAATACCAATCATTTCTAAGAATTTTGATGCGATAATATTAGGTTTTGTGCTTTCGCCAAGCATTGTATCGCCTGAGCATAATTTTAATTTATCAGTTTTTGAAGATGGAACAAATTGGTCAAAACATTTTGACGCATTATAAATTTTTTCCATTTTCATTGTTTGCCCGTGTAAATCGTTAAGATAAAAAATACTTGTTTTTGTTGTTTTTGGAGCTTTTTGAGTATTTACTGGATTTACACCAACTGAATTAATCATAATTATAAAAATACCTTATTTACCTACATATACATGAACGTTTCGGCAAAAAGATTTTTGCTAATTATTTAACTAAATGTTACAAAAGTTTTACAAAAGTTTTTTCGGTCTAAGAGCATGCCCTCAAAGGATTTTAGACCGATAAAATTTGCAAAGTTGCACGTAAAAATTCTTCGTTACCCAACGATAATTTTCCTAAAGCACATGCTTGTTTTATTGCGTTTACAACTTCCTGTTCTTCATAACCCAAAGATAAAAGAATTTTTTGAATTTCTTCTGTTTCGTTTGGAATATCAACAGTTTGAGATATTTCTAATGTCGGTTGAAGATTTATCAATTTGTCTTTCAATTCAAGAATAATTTTTTGTGCCAATTTTGTTCCGACACCTTTTGCTCTAGTTAACTCTTTTGAATTTTCGCTAACAACAAAATAAATCAAATCACTAACATCAAATTCATTTAACAAGCATAATGCCATTTTTGACCCTACACCTGAAACAGATGTAAGCACATTAAAAATATCACGAGCCTCTTTGTTCAAAAATCCACATAAACTCATTGAATCTTCTCTATGAATTAAAACTGTGTAAATTTTTATCTCATCATTAACATTTTTTTTAGAAAAATCATTTGAATTAACCTCTATCAAATATCCGATAGAACCAGCTTCAACAGTAAAAAAACAAGATTTCAATTGAGATTTTGAAACAAGTATTCCTTTTATATAATCAAACATTTTATAAAAATCCTTAAAATTTTGTGTAAATT
>CAZKJV010000121.1:0-4786 GCA_964553175.1 uncultured Muribaculaceae bacterium
AATTCGTCTTTTTTATTTCTTAAAGCATTTATTTTTTCAACATATTGGTCTGCGGTTTGGTTCAAACCTGTCATTTCTTCTAAAATTTGCTTTAATTCTTCATTTTTTGATTTAATATCATTTTCAATGATTTTTATTTCATCATTTTTAAGCTCAATTTTTAATTTAGTATCTTCAATTTTTTTCTTTTGATTTTCGATACCATTTTTAGCGTTTTCAATTTGTTTTAAGCCGTCAGAAATTTGTTTGTCGGCATAAGTTATCGCATTGTTTTTACGGTCAATTGCACCTTTTAATTCTTCAGCTTTTCTTTGAAGTTCAATTTGTTTATCTTCACCTTTTTCTTTAGCTTCTTTTGCAATTTCGTCGTATTTTTCTTTGATTAATTTTAATTTTTCAGATGTGTCTGTAAGTTCAACTTCTGCAAGTTTTTTCTTCTTGCCGAATTCAAGTATATTTTCGTGGGCTTTTTCTAAATTTCTTTTGATATCAAAGAATTTTACAGCGTTAATTTGACTTTCGTAACCTGCTTTTTCTTCTTTGAATTTTTGATATTTCAATGCAACTTCTCTTTCTTCTTCCAGTTGTTGCATTCTGCCCTCGATTTCAGTCAAAATGAAAGTTGTTTTTTCAACTCTGTCTTCAACTGTATCAAGTTCTTTTTTTGCCTTGTCAATTTTAGTATTAAAATCATCAACACCAGAAATTTCATCAATGATTTTTCTTCTGTCAAAAGGCGTACTATTTGTGATTGTCATAACGTCAGCTTGCATGATTACGTTATAACTGTTTGGAGTAATGTTGTATTTTTCTAAAAGTAAATGTACGTCTGTTAAAGTTGAAACGCTGTCGTTAATATAAAAAGTACTTAAATACTGCCCATTTGAGGCTTTTTTTAGTCTTCTTGCGACAGAAAAATCAGGTTCGTTTTCTAATCCTGAAAATGTAACTTTAACTTTAGCTTCATTTCGGTTTGTGTAGGTAGAAATCAAGTGTCCCAAGCGTTCAGCCCTAAGGGTTCTTGTTGTAGCCAAACCAAGAGCAAACAATACACTATCAATGATATTGCTTTTGCCTGAACCGTTTGGACCTGAAATAGTTGTAAATCCCTCTAATAAAGGTAATTCAACTTTTCTTGCCATCGACTTAAAATTATCAATTTCAAGTTGTTTTATGTACATATTCCTACCCAAGTATACTTTATTCAATTAAATAACAATATTGAGGGCATGTCAAATGGTTAAGATTTTTTCATTACTTTTTCTAATACTTCTGAAAATGGTATGATTGGCTCAAGTTTATAACCGCAATCATTTGAAAGCGATCCGCCCATCATAAATAATTCCTCTTGTGGATAGCGTCTGCATATTCCTGGGCGTGTTTTATGGATTTTACATTTGTTTGTTACTGGATCAAGCATTGTACAAGAAAAGATTAGTCCGGTGTCGTCTTTGCCGATTATGTCTAAATGTCCATAAAAACTATGCAAAAGTTGTAAACGTTTAAATGTCTTTTCATCTTTAATAACATTTTTGCCGTGTTTTACATAGATATGTTTACAGCACTCTCCGCAACATTTACATTTACCGGTTCTGTAATAATGTTTTCTTAAGATTTTTGTATAAATAAATTTTTTTATTATTTTGTAGTAATGGTAAATTTTTACTATGAGGTGCGTTGGATACATACTCCCAACTTTCTTTTTGCGTCAGTATATTCTAATGAACCATTTTTAGATAAAACAAGTATTCTTGCATAATATTTTGACGCTTCATCAAATTTTCTTGCTTCAAGTAATTCTTTTCCTTTTGTTTGGCAACTTGTAATAATTGTTTTTTCTGGATTTAAGAATGTTTTCAATTTATTTACCATATCGCCGTAAGTTTCAATTTCTTTCGGTGCAAGTATGATGTAGTTTTCAAATTCGTTTAAAGCTTTGTAATAATCACATTGAGCAAACGCTTCTTTTGCATAATCTAGATGTCTTGAAATTAAATATGGATTTGAATTTAAGACAGGTTTAATTTTGTGCCCTCTTGAAACAACTTTGTTGTATTCTGTTAAGTCGTTCATTACAAGGTTTCCGTAGCGTGTGTAATAGCAAAATGCGTAGTCCCATTGTTGTAAAACGTCATATGAAAGAGCAAGATTACTTAGAATTTTTGTGTAATTCGGGTCAATATATGAGGCTTTTATCCAGTATTTTATTGCTTCTTCATAATTTTTGTCTGCGTAATATAATGAACCGATGTTCAAATGAATTTTTGAAAATACAGGACAGTAACTTGCTGCTCTTTTATAGCATTTTAGTGCTGATAATTTATCTTTTACACCTTGATATTGAACTCCAAGTTTTAAATAATCGTTTGCCAGTTTTTTGTTGCGTTCTACTTTTTGTTGAATTTGTTGATATTTTTCGTTTGTTTTATCTTGTGCGTATTTTAAATATTTTTCGTAATAATTAAACGCTTCAAAATCCATTTTTTTAAGTGTATATGCAACTGCTAGATTAAGGTTTGAAGTTGGTTCTTCCGGCATTGAAACTAATGATGCTAACCAGTAACCAATAGCGGTTTCAATTTTATTTTTTTTGTAATAATGATTTCCTAAATTGATAAAAGCGTTTGAATTCATTGGGTCAATATCAATAGCTTTGCTCCAATATTCAATAGCTGTTTGAAATTTTTCAAGTTTTTCAAAACAGTTCCCCATTTTTACATAAATTTCAGAATCAGAGGTATACAAAAGCATATCTGTATAAATCTTTAATGCTTGGCTATAATTTCCCTCGTCATAAAGCTTTTTTGCAACAGCAGATAAATCCCCTTGAGTATCTGCATTATTGGTTATTATGTGTGTAGGTGTATTAATTTCTTCCATATAATAATTATATATTATTGCATGCTAAATTCAATATCTTTTAAGAAATCTTCACTTTCTAATAATTCTTCTGCTAATTTTTCAGTGTTTTCAACTTTAAATGGATCTGTTACACCTTGGCTAAATAATTCTTCTACTCTATCGTTATAAGAAGTATCGTCCATGCCTGCAAGTGATAGTTTTGTAAAATAATTTACATCTTGTTCTCTTTGGTATAAGTAATAAGCATCAGTTGAAATAGAACTCATGTCTATAAAATTGTATTTTGCTTCTTTTACATAAGCACTATTGTTACTTATTGGATTTGTTACAACGTTGCCGACACCGCCTTGTCCGTTAAGTCTGGCGTTTATTAATTCATTATTATCATTGTTATTTATGCCGTTAATCATATTACCTATCTCCCACTAGCATACCAATTATCCATGATTTTGCATGTTTTGTTATCAACTAATTGATGTATGTTTTGTAAACTTATTTTTTTTACAGAAATATTGTCTTATAAGTCTGCATGATTTTTACCATCTGAATGATGTATATTCATAAACGGTAATATCTTATTGATTATTAGCTATATTTTTTATAAATTATAATTATATATAGAAAGAAGGTTTAGATGTTAGACATTAAATTAATTAGAGAAAATCCAGAAAAAATTAATGAACTTTTAAAAAGACGTAATCCAGATTTATCAATTGATGCTATTTTAGAAGTTGATGAAGAAAGACGTCAAATACAAACAAAAGCTGATGAATTAAGAGCAAAAAGAAAAGCAGATTCTCAAAAAATCGGCATGATGAAAAAGAATGGTGAAAATACTGATTCTATTCAAGAAGAAGTAAGAGTTTTAGGTGATGAAATAAAAGCTCTTGAAGAAAAACAAGTTGAACTTGATACAAAACAAAGAGATTTGTTGCTTCATACTCCTAATATTCCAGATGAAACAACTCCAATCGGTTCATCTGATGCAGATAACGTTGAAGTTTCAAAATGGGGCGAGCCTACAAAATTTGATTTTGAATTTAAACCTCATTGGGATTTATGCGAAGAAAAAAATCTTGTGGATTTTGAAAGAGGCGTTAAAATTTCTCAATCAAGATTTACTTTATATAGAGGCAAAGGTGCAAAATTAGAACGTGCTGTTATTAATTTCTTTCTTGATGAACATACTGAAAATCAAGGATATGAAGAAATTTTACCTCCATTTATGGCAAACGCTGCTACTATGACTGGTACTGGTCAATTGCCAAAATTTAAAGAGGATATGTATAAATGTGTTGACGAGGATTTATATTTAATTCCGACAGCAGAAGTTCCTGTTACAAACATCTATCAAAATGAAATTTTATCAGAAGATGATTTACCAAAATATATGACTGCTTATACTCCATGCTTTAGACGTGAAGCAGGTTCTGCTGGTAAAGATACTAGAGGTTTAATCCGTGTACACCAATTTAATAAAGTTGAAATGGTTAAATTGTGTACTCCTGAAACTTCTCCAATGGAACACGAAAAATTAACAGAAGATGCTGAAGAAATGTTGAAAAAATTAAATCTCCCATTTAGAAGAGTAGCTTTATCAACAGGTGATATCGGTTTTTCTGCAAACAAATGTTGGGATTTAGAAGTTTGGATGCCTTCTTATAATGCTTACAAAGAAATTTCAAGCTGTTCTAATTTCGGTGATTATCAAGCACGTCGTGCAAATATTCGTTATAAAGATAAAGCAACAGGTAAAACAAGATTTGTTCACACAATTAACGGTTCAGGTCTTGCAGTTGGTAGAACTGTTGCAGCTATTATTGAAAACTTCCAACAAGCTGACGGTACAATTATCGTTCCGGAAGTTTTAAGAAAATACACAGGTTTTGATAAAATCTAGTAAATTTATAAAATATTATTTAAA
>CAZKJV010000122.1:0-4585 GCA_964553175.1 uncultured Muribaculaceae bacterium
ATTATATACTATAACCATGTCCATGACTAAATATTTATAAATATTTACAACTATAAAAAAATAAAAACTTCCTAAAAAGGAAGTTTTATAAAAAAGGCGACACCCAGATTCGAACTGGGGGATAAAAGCTTTGCAGGCTTCTGCCTTACCACTTGGCCATGTCGCCATATGCCGTAAATTCATCTTATAAAATACATGAAAAAAAGTCAAGTCTTAGAAAGTATACTTTAGTAATTAATTTTTACTTGAAATTGATGACTTTTATGAGATAATTTTATTATTATGTAATATATATGGCAAATTTATTTGCTGACAAGATGAAGGAGATGTTGATGACTGAAGGTCAAACAAAAGTTGATTTGTCGAAGTTAGACGAAATCATTAATCAATACGACGGTAAAAAGTCTAATTTGATTGCAATTTTGCAAAAAGTTCAAGAAGTTTATCGTTATTTACCCGAAGATGCAATGATTTATATCGGGACAAAAATGGAAGGTTTATCACCTGCAACAGTATTTGGTGTAGCTACATTTTACGCACAATTTTCATTAGAACCAAAAGGTAAATATGAAATCAAATGTTGTGACGGTACAGCTTGCCACGTAAGAGGTTCAATGCCTGTATTAAATGCTATTAATGCAAAATTGAATTTCAAAAACGGCAAAACGACAACCGAAGATGGATTATTTTCTTTGGAAATCGTTAGCTGTCTTGGTGCTTGCGGTTTAGCTCCTGTTGTCGTTATAAATGAAAAGGTTTATCCTCAAATGACATCTGATGCTATAAACATAGTTTTAGACACAATTATCGGGGAGGAAAATAAATAATGGAATTAAATATTGATATCAAAAAAGAGCAAGAAATTGCTCGTGAAGAAATAAAAAAACAAGGTTGCAGAGTTTTAGTTTGTGGGGGTACAGGCTGTGTTGCAAACGGTTCTATGAAAGTTATGGATAAATTCAGAGAATTGGGTGCAGATGTTGCTGTTGCTACCGCTTACGACAAATTAACTGTAATCCCAACAGGTTGCCATGGTTTTTGTGAACAAGGTGTTTTAGTTTTATTACCTGATATGCATACTGCTTATGTAAAAGTAAAAGAAGAAGATGTTGAAGAAATTTACAACTCTCACATCGTAGGTGGAAAACCTGTTGAAAGACTTTTATATGTTGACCCTGCAACAAAACAATCAGTTCAAAAACCAGAAGAAATTAATTTCTATGCAAAACAAACTCGTACAGCATTGAAAAATTGCGGTCATATTAATGCAGAATCAATTGACGAAGCAATCGCAGAAGGTGCTTACGAAGCATTAGCAAAAGTTTTAAAAGAAGAAGACCAAGAAGCTGTTATAAAAGAGATTGAAGATTCTGGCTTAAGAGGTAGAGGTGGCGGAGGCTTCCAAACAGGTAGAAAATGGAGAAGCGTTTACCAACACCGTGGCGGAAAATCTTATGTAATCTGTAATGGTGACGAGGGTGACCCAGGTGCATTCATGGATCGTTCTGTTATGGAAGGTGATCCACATAAATTACTAGAAGGCATGGCTGTTGCAGCATTTGCTATTGGTGCAGATGAGGGTTATATCTACGTTCGTGCAGAATATCCTCTTGCAATTAAACGTTTAAGAAAAGCAATTGCAGATGCAGAAGAACGTCATTATTTAGGTAAAAATATAATGGGAACAGATTTCTCATTTGAAATTCATATTAAAGAGGGTGCAGGTGCATTCGTTTGTGGTGAATCTTCAGCTTTAATTGCCTCAATTGAGGGTGAAAGAGGAATGCCAAGACCTAAAAACATTCACATGGCAGAATGCGGATTGTTCAAACGTCCAACATTGTTGAACAACGTTGAAACTTTTGCAAACGTACCTTTAATTATTACAAAAGGTGCTGAATGGTTTAGTTCAATGGGTACTGAAACTTCAAAAGGTACAAAAACATTTGCTTTAACAGGTGAAGTAAATAATACAGGTCTTATTGAAGTTCCAATGGATACAACGTTAAGACAAATCGTATTTGACCTTGGCGGTGGTATCAGAAACGGTAAAAAATTCAAAGCTGTTCAAATCGGTGGTCCATCAGGCGGTTGTTTGACAGAAGAACACTTGGATATGGCAATGGATTATGACCAATTGACAAAAGTAGGTGCAATGGTAGGTTCAGGCGGTCTTGTTGTAATGAACGAAGACACTTGTATTGTTGAAGTTGCACGTTTCTTTATGAACTTTACTCAACACGAATCTTGCGGTAAATGTACTCCATGCCGTGAAGGTACAAAACAAATGTTAAGAATTTTAGAAAAAATTGTTAACGGTGAAGGTACAATGGAAGATTTAGACACACTTGAAGAACTTGGAAAAGTTATTAAAGAGGGTTCTTTATGCGGTCTTGGTAAATCTGCTCCAAACCCAGTACTTTCAACATTGAAATATTTTAGAGATGAATATATTGCTCACATCAAAGACAAAAAATGTCCTGCAGGTGTTTGTAAGGCTCTTAAAACATATACAATTGATGAAGAAAAATGTAAGGGTTGTACAAAATGTGCAAGAAATTGTCCTGTTGGGGCTATTGAAGGAAAAGTTAAAGAACCGCATAAAATTGATCAATCAAAATGTATTAAATGCGGTGCTTGTGCATCAAATTGTCCATTCAAGGCAATAGTTTTAAATTAGTAAAAATATAAGGATAAAGTCAATGAGTGATAAAAAAACATTATTTATAAATAATCAAGAAGTTGAATTTACAGATGAAAAAACCGTGTTGGAAGTAATTCGTAATAACGGATTTAATGTTCCGACATTTTGTGACAGACCTGAATTGAGTCAATTTGGGGCATGCAGAATGTGTGTTGTAGAGCAAGAGGGTCGTGGGATACAAGCCTCTTGTACAATGCCACCTCGTGCAGGTATTAAAATCTTTACACATTCAGCAAAAGTTAGAAAAATCAGAAAAACAATTTTGGAATTGTTATTAGCAAATCACGACAGAGAATGTACAACTTGTGAAAAATCTGGTAATTGTGATTTACAAAAATATGCTGAAGAATATGGCGTAAGAAGTATAAAATATCCTACTTTGAAAAAAGAAGATATGTTAGAAATCGATAGTTATAACCCATCTTTAGTTCGTGACCCTAACAAATGTATTCTTTGCGGTGCTTGTGTAAGAGCTTGTAAAGAATTCCAAGGACACGCAGTTTTAGGATTTGCAAACAGAGGTTCTAAAACAGTTGTACAACCAATGAACGGACGAAATTTAGCAGAAGTTGATTGCGTTTTCTGTGGTCAATGTCAAGCAGTTTGCCCAACAGGTGCATTAACTATTAAATCAGATGTTGACAATGTTTGGGACGAAATCAACAATCCGAATAAAAAAGTTGTAGTTCAAATTGCACCGTCTGTTCGTGTAGCAATCGGTGAAATGTTTGGATTAAAAGCCGGTGAAAATACAATCGGCAAAATTTATTCAGCATTAAGAAAAATTGGTTTTGATTTAATCTTTGATACAAACTTCTCTGCTGATTTAACAATTACAGAAGAAGCAACAGAATTTATCGACAGATTACAAAACGGCGGTAAATTACCAATGTTCACATCTTGTTGTCCTGCTTGGGTAAGATATATGGAAACTCAACACCCTGACATGTTAGACCATTTATCATCTTGTAAATCACCTCAAGGTATGATGTCATCTATTGTTCAAGGTTTGTTGCCAAAATATTATAACGAGTATACAAAAGAAAATACCGTTGTAGTATCAATCATGCCTTGTACTGCTAAAAAATATGAAGCAAAACGTGGTCAATTAAGACGTGACGGTAAATTTGAAACTGATTACGTTTTAACTACTCAAGAATTTGGTAGAATGATTAAAGAAGCCGGTATTGATTTCAAAAATCTTGAAGATGAAAAAGCAGATTCACCATTTGGCGGATATACAGGTGCAGGTACAATCTTCGGTGCATCAGGCGGTGTTGCTGAAGCTGCTGCAAGAACTGCTTACTATTATGTAACAGGTGAAAATATTTCTGACAACGACATTAAACAAATGCGTGGTGTTGATAAAAATTCTCGTTCAAAATCAATTGAACTTGATATTAAAGGCACAAAAGTTGTTGTAAGAGTTGTTTCTACTTTGGTTGAAGCAGAAAAAGCCCTTCAAGAAATCAAAGACGGAACAGCAAACTTCCACTTGTTAGAGGTTATGGCATGCCCTGGCGGTTGTGTAAACGGTGGCGGTCAACCAAGAAGTTGTGAAAACGTAAAAATCAAACAAGAACGTGCTGAAGGTTTGTATTCAGAAGATAAAAATTCAGAATTAAGACGTTCACATGAAAATCCTGATGTTATAAAACTTTATAACGAAGATTTAGAAAAAGCGGGTTCTCATAAAGCACATGAATTGTTGCATACAACATACCAAGATATGCGACAAGGTTCTTATAAAGACTTAAAATAAAAGTAATAAAAAATAATGGGCGGTGCAATTTAAGACAGCACCGCTCGTTTTTTATGTAAATATGTCTATAATTAAGTTTATAAAACTTGTTGACAAGATTTTTTGATATAATAAAATAT
>CAZKJV010000123.1:0-4561 GCA_964553175.1 uncultured Muribaculaceae bacterium
GCCTTACTACATTTTAAGGGTAAACCAGACACTTTATATTTATTATATTAACATTTTTTTTGAGATTTGTCTTGTGTTTTTAAAAATTTTTCATACATTTGTAGTAATTGTTTAATTAAACTTATGCACAAAGATAAACGGCAAGAAAACACCTATTAAGATTTGTTAAGCGATTGGGATTAAAATTTCAAATTCCGTACCACGCCCAAATTCACTATTTACATGGATTTTACCGTTGTGCTTATTAACAATTTCTTGAGAAATTGCTAATCCCCAACCGGAACCCAATCCCGCAGATTTTGTAGTAAACCCTGCAGTAAAAATTTTATCTAAATTTTCTTTTTTTATACCTTTACCTGAATCTTTTATACTTACGACTAAATTACCCTCATCAACCTTTGTCGTAATTTCTATCGTACCTTTTTCTTCAATTGAATGGCACGCATTAACCAAAATATTCATAAATACTTGATTTAGCATATTCGGATAACATTTAATCATCGGAATTTGAGAATAATTTTTTATAATTTCCACTTTATTTTTTGTTTCGTGATGTATCAAAGCAAGAGTTAAGTCAAGCTCATTGTTAATATCCGCCTCTTGAAGTTCCGCCTCATCAAGACGAACAAATTTTTTCAAAGAAGTAACAAGTCCTAAAATACGCTGTACTGCAACATTATCGATAGAATTTATTTCCTCAAACATTTCTTTAATATCATTATCATCAATTTTTTTAATCAATTTTGACATAATCGCATTATTTGATTTTATTGATGCAAATGGAGTATTAATTTCATGAGCAATTCCCGCAACAAGTTGACCTAAAGACGCCATTTTCTCTGAATTTATCAATTGCAATTGAGTTTCTTTCAATTCATTCAAGGTTTTTTTCAATTCTCCAACAGTTTTTACGTTATCTTCATACAATTTTGCTTGTGCCACCGCATTTCCAAGCTGTGCAGAAACACTTTCCAAAACATCAATTTCTTCTGCAACATCACGTTTTTTGTTGCTCACAAGAACTATCGCCCCGAGTAAATCATTCAAGTGATAAATCGGCAAAATAACTCTCATCATCGGAACATCAAACAATTCCGCCTCATTAAACTCTTTAAAACTCATTGATGATACCGTTTTTTTATTCAACAATTCATCAAAAACTTTGTCGCCAAAAGTTATTACTTTACCTATAAAATCCTTTTTATTTTTACCATAGCCGTAATCTATTTTAAAAGAATTTTCTTGAATTGAGGCGTAATAAGAACGAAATGCCCCAAAAACCGTAGCCAATTCTTTCAATGCAGAATTCAACATTTTATCTGAATTTATTGACTCTCTTATGATGTTAGAAATTTTATTAATAAGCGTCATTTTAACTGCTTGTGCCTGATTTGAACGGGAAGTTTTTTGTAATTGATTAACTTCGTTAACAGTTTTTTCGTAATTCTTTTCTAACAAATCTTTATCTTTTTTAAGTTTTTCCAACTCAATTTCTGCAGTAACATCAGAAAAAATCATAATTATATATTTTAAACGACGATAAGCAGACAAATTAAAATATAACAATTCACCCAAAGATTTTTGATAACTTACTAAAGCACTAAAATCTTCCATAGTCGTAAAGACCTGATTTATCGGCAAAAACGCAGAAGCATCTTCAACTTCAAGCGGAATAAAATCAAAATTTAACTTATGAGAAAAACGTTTAAAATCTGCATAATCATTAAAAATACGCTTAAAAGAATTGTTAAAAAAAACAACCTCTTTTTCTTGATTTGTAATAATCACAGCGTCTTTAAATTTATTAAAAAATGCAAATTTATTCATGACATGTATATTATATTACATGTATTATAAAAAGTGAAAAAGTTAAGATTTTTTTAAATCAGAATAAATATTGACACACCTCAAAGCATGATTTTTCAAGTATTTGTAAACTAATGCTAATAAAAGTTTACGTTATGAAATATTTTGTTCCGTACATATTTTTTCATGATAAATTTAATAATACAGCGGGATAAATAGCAAATAATAAACCACACAAGGAGATATAATGTCAGAATATTTGACTAAAGAAGAAATCAAACAATGGAGAAGTTCATTAGAAAAGATTACACTGGAAGAATTTGCCGCAAGACTTGGCAAACAAATTGAAGAAGCAAAACACACAAACGATTTAGTAGATATTGTGTTAAAAGGAAAACCTTACACCTCAGTATCAACTGAACCGACTATCACAAGAACTGAAAGATTAGGTTCAATCGCTCAACGTGCTGTTGAAAAAGAACAACAAATTGCAACTGCTTCAAAAACAACAATTAAAAAAGAAACTAAAAAAGCAGAAGTAAAACCAATCGCAAAAGAAACTGCAAAACCGGTTAAACCGATTGTTGAAAATATTGAAGCTTCCTCATTAAGAGAAGAAGTTCAAATCGTATTCAAAAAAGCTTTAACAGATAGAGAACAACTTGTATTTGATTATTTCTTAAAAAATAAAAATCAAATTGTTTACGCTAAAGACTTAGCAACATTGTTAAGCTTACCAAGAGATTATGTATACAAATACATCAAAAATTTAAGAGCAAAAATCGACGGTGAAAACCTTAAAAATGCCGAAGCTGGCGGATTTATGCTTACTGTTTAAAAAATATGAAAGTTATAAAAACAAATTTATTAAATATTATTGAAAAGACGCAGGTGTTTTATTCTACCGAATACGCAGGGGAATACCAAGCACCTGCGGATTTATTAGAATTATTATTAGAAAATTCAGGAATTGAAGAACCTGTTTTTAACGGACTTTTATGTTTACAAACTATTGAAAACAATTCATTATTGGTTGTAGACGGTTTAAAAAGATTGATTTCCATAAGCTTGTTACTTCACGCAATTTGCGAATGCTACAAACTTACAAATGACAAAAACTCTCATGCAATTAAATTAATCAAACAAAGATATTTATTCAACGATTTTGGAACAAAAATTCAACTTAACGGCGAAGAAAAAAACATTTACGAAAAACTTGTAAATTACGAAAAAATGACGTTAGAAGAAAAAGATCACCCTATGTTCAAAACTTTGCACGAATTTTGGGCAAAAATCAAAATGAACAACCTTTCTGCAACTCAATTATTTAATCAAATTAAAAATATTCAAGTTGTTTCAATAGTTTATGAGCAAGGCGAACTTGATAATAGAGATTTATATCAATCTTTAAATTGCAATAACAAAAAACTTGAAGAATTACAATTGATAACAAATTTTATTGAAGAATCTGCAGAAGATGATGCAAAACTTTGGTATGATATTGTAGATATGTTTAAAAATGCTGATATGATGAGAAAATTCAGATATTTTATCATCGACTTTTTAACCATTCAAAAAAACGGTATTATCCCAAAAGAAAACGAAATTTTTACAAGTTTTAAAAAATATTATTTAAGAATGCTAAAAAATAAATCAACTAAAGAATTATTTGAAAGCCTTAAAAATTCAGCATTTCAATATATAAAAATTTCTACCGCAAATTTTGAAAACAAAGAAATAAAACAACGAATTATAACAATAAAAGATAATAACATGTACGAAACTTTTCCATATCTATTAGAAGTTACAGACGATTATTCAAACGGCAGAATTACAGATGAAACATTTTGCCAATTACTTGATACAGTTATTTTATTCATTGCCGAACAACGTAGCGGAAATTATGAAAGTACAATTAATTTCGGTAATTTAAGCCACGAAATCAACCAAAGAATGATAGATTAATCATTTAACGATTTTTTTGCTGATTTCCAAAGTTGGTCAAATTCTTCAAAAGAATATTCCACCAATGGTTTTGTTGATAATTCTTCCATTTTTCTAAAACGTTTCATAAACTTATTATTTGCCGTAATCAAACATTGTTCCGCATCAAGTTTATGCCAACGAGCCAAATTAACTATCGCAAAAAGAATATCACCCATTTCTTCTTCCATGTGTTCAATATCTTTTTCTTCACATGCCTCTTTAAATTCTGCTAATTCAGAATTTACGCAACCCCACAGAGTTTCAACTTTATCCCATTCAAAGCCTACTTTAACAGCTCTTTTTGAAATTTTTTGTGCAGACATTAACGCAGATTGACTACGAGAAATTCCGTCCATTTGAGATTTTCTTTCAGTTTTTTCTTCCTGTTTCAACTTATCCCAATTAACTACAACGTCATCAGCACAAGAAACTTTTGTATTTCCGAATACATGCGGGTGTCTATGAATAAGTTTTTCTTTTAACTCTTTTGCAACATCTTCAATATTAAACGAACCTTCTTCATCAGCTATTTGAGAATGCAAAAGAACTTGCAACAAAACATCACCCAATTCTTCTCTTAAATGATTATCGTCTTTTTCATCTATTGCATCTACTGCTTCATAAGCTTCTTCCAACATATTCGGTCTTAAGGTTGTATGAGTTTGTTCTCTATCCCAAGGGCAACCGTTTTCAGAACGTAAAACTCTTATAACTTCAATTAATTCTTCCAAATTTTTATACATAGTATTATTTTCTCCATATTTTAAAC
>CAZKJV010000124.1:0-4507 GCA_964553175.1 uncultured Muribaculaceae bacterium
ACATAATTCATTCTATGAAAAATATTTTAGATAAAGTAAAAGGCCTATTTAATAATAAAAAAGAAGTTTCCGTAAAAGAATTGTATGATAATATGGAAACAATTTTGTTGCAAGCGGAACAAGATGTTGGCGGTAATTTTTTCCCAGAAGAAAAACTTCTTTCTGTTGATGAAGTTCATTACCGTGCGTTACGTTTGAAAAGTGGAGCCGATTTTGAATTAATTCAAAAAAATTATGCAAGATTAAAAGAAAAATATAATCCTGAATTGTATAAAAATGATGAAAATAAATATAATAAAGCGGTAGAATTAGATACAAAACTGGAAGTGGCGTATAAATACTTTAAAAATAAGTTTAAAATTGAGGAATAACGCTATTTTCAAAGAAACTTAACAATAGTTTTCAATTGTTGTTTTTTTATTGTTTTTGTGCAATAGTTTAATTGGATATTTTTGCTCTGTAATATAAAATTTACATGTGCTGGAATTGAAAGGAAATTGTAGTGATTTTAGATAAAATAAATTCACCGAAAGACTTGAAACAAATATCTTTCAGCGATATGGCAATATTAGCCGATGAAATGAGAGAATTAATAATAAATAAAGTTGAAACAGTTGGCGGTCACATGGGACCTAATTTAGGAATTGTAGAGGCTACTTTAGCTTTGCATTATGTTTTCAATTCTCCTGTTGATAAATTTATTTTTGACGTATCTCATCAATGTTATACACATAAAATGATTACCGGAAGAAAAGAAACATTTACAACTCCGGAATTATATTCAAAATATACAGGTTTTACAGCACCGGAAGAAAGTGAACATGACTTATTCAAAGTTGGTCATACTTCAACTTCTGTAAGCTTAGCTAATGGTGTTGCAAAAGCAAGAGATTTACGTGGCGAAGATTTTAACGTTATTGCTATCATTGGTGACGGTTCATTGAGTGGTGGCGAAGCATTCGAAGGCTTGGATAACGCTTCTAAATTAAATTCAAATTTAATCATTTTGGTAAATGACAACGAAATGTCAATTGCTGAAAACGTTGGCGGTTTGTATGACAATTTACGTCATTTGAGAGAATCTCAAGGGCAATATGAGTGCAATTTCTTTAAATCTTTGGGATTTGATTATATCTATGAAGAAGAAGGTAACAATATTGAAAAATTAGTTGCTTTATTTGAAAAAGTAAAAGATATTAATCACCCTATTGTAGTTCATATTCATACTTTAAAAGGTAAAGGTTATGAACCTGCAATTGAAAATAAAGAAAAATATCATAACAGATTATCAGCACAAGCAAGAACTGCAAATGCTTTATTAGATGAAACTTATTATTCTTTAACAAGAAATTTCTTATTAGAAAAATCAGCAAAAGATAAAACTGTAATTACAGTAAATGCAGCAACTCCAGGGGGAACAGGTTTAACTCCTGAGTTTAGAAAACAATTGGGTAAACAATTTGTAGACGTTGGTATTTGTGAAGAACATGCAATGGCGTTTATTTCTGGTTTGGCAAAAAACGGTGCTAATCCGTTCTATGCTATTCAAAGTTCATTCTTACAAAGAACTTACGACCAAATTTCTCAAGATATTTGTTTGAATAATTCACCTGTTACAATGCTTGTTTATAATGGTGAAATTTCAAATATGGACGCTACACACTTGGGCGTTTTTGATATTCCTTTAGTGTCAAATATTCCGAATATGGTTTATTTAGCACCTACTTGTAAAGAAGAATATCTTGCAATGCTTGAATATGCTTATCAAAACAAAAAACACCCTCTAGCAATAAGATTACCTAAAGAACCGGTTGTTTCAACAGGTATTAAAGACACAACAGATTATTCAATTTTGAATAAATTTAAAGTTGAAGAACGTGGTAAAACCGTTGCTATCATTGGTGTTGGCAACTTCTTGAAATTAGCAAAAAATGTTAAATTTGAATTAAAAGACAGATTTGGTATTGATGCAACAGTTATAAATCCAAGATTTATTTCAGGATTAGATAAAGACTTGTTGAATGAATTAAAAGAAGACCATTCACTTGTTGTAACTCTTGAAAACGGCTGTGTTGAAGGCGGTTTTGGTGAAAAAGTTGCTAAATTCTATGGCGAATCTGATGTAAAAGTACTTGTAAAAGGTGCTGATAAAGAATTTACGGATAAAGTTTCAGTTGATGAATTGTATAGCAGATATCGTTTGACAACTGAATTGATTACAAAAGATATTGAGGCTATTTTGGAAAAGGAGAACCTTTTACAAAAAGTTTATGTAAGACTCAGATAACTTTTTGATTTGACTTTTATAAGATGAAACCTGTTTTTGCAGGTTTTATTTTTTATAAATATTATTGCAAAATGTTTTGAAAAATGTTATTTTAATTTGTAGATATAAAACAATAAAATAGAGGTGTATATGACTTTAAATTTAGATATTTTAGACAATGTGAACGGTGAAGAAAATCGCATTATTTTCTATACTGAAACAGGTTCAATCGAAGAATTAACAGAGGACGAATTTGAATTATTGGAAAATTTTGACCTTTATGTAAACGGTTCAAATAATACAATTAAAATTAAAATTAAAGAACGCAAAGACATTGAGAGATTTTTGCGTAGAGAAGGTTTGTATCTTACTGTAACAGGTTTTAACAACACAATTGATTTAGGTTTAATTCAATACGACGTAAATCCATTGTTAAACATAACAGGTTTGCAAGTTTATGTTGGTGGGGCTGCTGACAAGTTTATTAATCCTAATTTGCCAAGATACGCAAGTAATTGTAATGTAAAAATAGGTGATGGAACGGTGTTCTGCGGTACAAGAATTTATCTTCAAGATGATAATTCATCGGTATCGATTGGCAAAGATTGTATGTTTTCTTGGGGAATTGATGTTTGGTGTACTGATGTTCACACTATCCTTGATTTTGATGAAAATCCTCTAAATTATGGTAAATTTATTGAAATTGAAGACCATGTTTGGGTTGGCAAAGATGCTAAAATTGGCAAAAATACAAAAATATCAAAAGATAGTATCGTTGGCTGGGGAAGTATCGTAACAAAAACTTTTGAAGAATCAAACGTAGTTATTGCCGGTAATCCTGCTAAAGTCGTTAAAAACGGTATTAATTGGAACGCCAGAGATTTGCAAAATTATAAATTGTATAAAGAAAATAACTAGGTGTTTTATGAACGAAAAAGAAAAAATGTTAAATGGTTATCTTTATGCACCCGAAGAGGACGAACAATTAAAAAAAGATAGGTTGTTTGTTAAAAGCTTATGCTTGGAATACAACAATTTAACAGTTGATGTTGAAACTTCAAAGTATAAATTATTAAAACAAATCCTTGGAAAATGTGGTGAAAACATAAAGATAGAACCTAATTTTTTCTGTGATTATGGTTATAACATTGAGGTGGGTAATAATTTTTATGCAAATCATAATTTAGTGATTTTGGATTGTGCAAAAGTTACCTTTGGTGAGAATGTATTTATTGCCCCTAATTGTGGTTTTTATACTGCTTGCCACCCATTAAACTCTCAAATGCGAAATGCGGGTTTAGAATATTCATTGCCTATTACTGTTGGTAATAACGTTTGGATTGGTGGAAATGTTGTTGTTCTCGCAGGTGTAACAATTGGGGATAACGTTGTTATCGGGGCAGGTAGTGTTGTTACAAAAGATATTCCGTCAAATGTTGTTGCGGTTGGTAATCCTTGTAATGTTTTAAAAGTAATTGACGAAAATACAAAAGAAAAATATAAGGTTTTATAAATTGTTAAATGAATTTTCAAGATTAGAAATGCTACTTGGCGAACAAGCTTTGACAAAACTTGTTAATTCTCGTGTGGCTGTTTTTGGTGTCGGCGGTGTTGGTGGCACTGTCGTTGAGGGGTTCGCAAGATGCGGTGTAGGGGCTATTGATTTAATCGATAATGATACAGTCAGTGTTACAAACATTAATCGTCAAATTGTCGCTTTACATTCAACAATTGGAAAATATAAGGTTGATGTTGCGAAAGAAAGAATTTTAGACATAAATCCAAATTGTTCTGTGAATGTTTTCAAGTTGTTTTATACAAAAGAAAATGCAAATGAGTTTGATTTAAGTGTTTATGACTATATCGTTGATGCGATAGATACGGTTACTTCAAAATTAACCTTAATAGAGAAAGCGAAAGAGTTAAATATTCCGATAATTTGTTCTATGGGTACAGGGAATAAATTAAATCCTGCAATGTTTGAAGTTACAGACATTTCAAAGACTTCGGTATGTCCGCTTGCAAAAGTTATGCGTCAAGAATTGAAAAAAAGACGAATTAAAGGGGTTAAAGTTGTTTATTCAAAAGAAATTCCAATAACTGTGCAAGAAACAGAGTCTGCAAAAATGGAAAAAGTTTCAGGTAAGAATAGAGTCCCTGCAAGTTGTTCTTTTGTTCCGCCTGTTGCAGGATTTATTTTGGCAAGCGAAGTTATAAAAGATTTGATTAAGTAAATAAAAG
>CAZKJV010000125.1:0-4404 GCA_964553175.1 uncultured Muribaculaceae bacterium
TTGTTTATCTTTCCTTTAAAAAATATTTTTTACATGTTACTCTTTTATTATAAAGGAAGATTTTACAGCATGCCACCAAAAACTCAGAAAAAAAATGTAGACGTTAATACAGCTCTTATGCCACAAGATATTTCAGCAGAAGAAGCTGTTTTAGGTGCAATTCTTGTTAACCCTGCGTCTGTTATGACCAAAGTAGTTGAGCTTTTAAAGCCTGAAAGTTTTTACAAGCCCGCTCATCGTTATGTTTTTGAGGCTATGTTACAACTTTTTAATCAAAACCAAATGATTGACATTGTTTCTGTTTCAGATGTTTTAAGTTATTCGTCAAAGCTTGAAATGATTGGTGGACGTGCGTTTATCAACGATTTAGCTTTCAAAACTGTTACAACCGCTAACGTTGCTTACTACGCAAAAATTATTCAAGAAAAAGCAATCAAGCGTGCATTAATCAACGCAGGTTCTGAAATCGTAGCCTCTGGTTACGATATGGAAAACGTAGATAATTCCTTAGAAAACGCAGAAAAATTGATTTTTGACATATCTTCTCAAAAATCTACAAAAGATTTTATTCCTGTAAGAGATGACGTTCTTAATGTTTACAACAAAATTGAGTTTAGATATCAACATAGAGATGAGTGTACCGGTGTACAAACTCATTTTTATGATTTAGATACGATGACAAATGGTTTGCAAAAATCTGATTTAATTATTCTTGCAGCTCGTCCGTCAATGGGGAAAACTGCTTTTGCTTTAAATATTATCGCAAATGTTGCAATGAAATCAAAAGTTCCAGTTGCAATGTTCTCACTTGAAATGTCAAGAGAACAACTTGTTCAACGTATGATGTGTTCTGAAGCAGAAATTGATTCTCAACGTTTAAGAAGTGGCAACATGCAAAGTAAAGACTGGGAAAAGCTTGCAAATGTTATGAATGAATTTGCTGAAGCACCAATCTATATTGATGACACTGCCGGTTGTACGTTAACGGATATTCGTGCAAAATGTCGTCGTTTAGCAATGGAAGTTACTGATTTAGGGCTTGTTGTAATTGACTATTTACAATTAATTGCTTCATCTTCAAATAATGACAGAAACCAAGAAATTTCTGCAATTTCAAGAGGTTTGAAAATTCTTGCAAGAGAATTAAATGTGCCTATCATCGCACTTTCACAACTTTCTCGTAAAGTTGAAGATCGTGGTGATAAACGTCCAATGCTTTCAGACTTACGTGATTCGGGTGCAATTGAACAAGACGCCGATATTGTTATGTTTATTCATCGTGAAGATTATTACAACAAGGATAAAGGCGGTGAGGACGAAGACGGTGAAGCAAAACCTGCTGAGTCAAAGGGTAAATCTGATATTATTATTGCAAAACAAAGAAACGGCCCTGTTGGGGACTTCAAATTATTGTTTCAAAACAATATTACAAAATTCAAAAATCCAATTAAAACAGACATATTTTAAAATCGTAAAGGTGAATAAAATTAATTATTTCACCTTTATTTTTTTTAACAGACACTTTACAATACAATTTAAACATGGATAATATTTGTATGGATACTTACGTTTATTCAATTGAAGATAAGAACAATGATTTAAAGACTCTTTATGTGAATTTAACTAACAAGTGTTCAAACGATTGTGTTTTCTGTATCAGAAATACTGTTGATGAAATCAAGGGCAAAAATATGTGGTTGGAAAACGAAAATTTCACCGCAGAAGATGTCATTAAGCAATTTGATAACTTTAACACCCCACAAGAAGTTGTTTTTTGCGGGTTTGGTGAACCTTTTATAAAACTTGAGGTTTTAAAAGAAGTTGCATCTTACTTAAAGCAAAAAAATATAAAAACTCGTGTAAATACAAACGGAATGGGTAACGCCATTAATAAAAGAGATATTTTACCTGAAATTTCAAATATAATTGATGAGATATCAATAAGTTTAAATTCTCCGACAGAAGAGCAATACAACGAAATTTCAAAACCAAAAATAAAAAATGCTTATGCAGAAATGATTGACTTCGCAAAAAAATGCGTAGAAAATAATATTAAAACAACAATGACAGTTGTTGATGAGTATCCTGATTATTCTTTAGATATTCAGGCTTGCAAAAAAATAACAGATGAAATCGGAGTTGATTTCAGAGTTAGAAAGTGGTTAAATAACGGATATTAATATATTTTAGTAGTGAAAGGAAAGGAAAAACGTATGCTAAAAGAACAATTAGATAGAATCATGTGTCCAAAATCTATCGCAGTTGTTGGTGCTTCTACAAAAGAACACACAATTGGTTCAGACATTATGAAAAGATTACAAGAGTACAAATTTACAGGAAAAATCTTCCCAATCAACCCAAAAGGTGGAATTATTGAAGGTTTACAAGCTTATACAAGCGTAAATGAAGTACCTGAAGATATTGATTTAGCAATCATTGTTGTTAACTCAAAATTTGTTTTATCAACAATTGATCAATGTAATGAAAAAGGTATTAAAGGTTTATGTATCATCACAGCTGGTTTTAAAGAAACAGGTAAAGAAGGTGCAGAACTTGAAAAACAATTAGTTGAAAAATTAAAAGAATACAACATGAGAGCTGTTGGCCCTAACTGTTTAGGTGTTGTAAATACTAACCCAGAAATCAGATTAGATGGTTGTTTCGCAGAATCACTTCCAGAACGTGGTCATATTGGTTTCGTTTCTCAATCAGGTGCTTTAGGTGGCGGTATTTTGAACATCTTAAAAGACTTAAATCTTGGTTTTGCTCAATTTATTTCAATCGGTAACCAAGCTGACGTTAACGCTGAAACAGCTTTAGAATATTGGGAAAACGATGACGATGTACAACAAATGTTGTTATACATGGAATCAATCCAAAATCCTGCTAACTTTAGAAAATTAGCAACAAGAATTTCAAAGAAAAAACCTATCCTTGCTTTAAAAGCAGGTCGTTCAGCAGCTGGTGCTTCAGCAGCATCTTCTCACACTGGTTCACTTGCAGGTGCTGACAAAGCAGCTAACGCTTTATTGGCTCAATCAGGTGTTATCAGAGAATATTCTTTGAAAAACTTATTCTCAACAGCAAAAGTATTTGCTAACTGCCCAATTCCAAAAGGAAACAGAGTTGCAATTATCACAAACTCAGGTGGTCCTGGTATCATGGCTACAGATGCTATTTGCGAATACGGTATGGAAATTGCTAAAATTACAGATAAAACAAAAGAAACATTAAGAAGTTTCTTACCTGCTGCAGCATCAGTTAAAAACCCAATCGACATGATTGCATCAGCACCAATTGAACACTACAAAGAAACATTGAAAACAGTTATCGCTGATGAAAATGTTGATATGATTATGGTTATTTACTTACCATTCTTAGGCTTGAAAGACATTGATGTAGCAAAAGCTGTAATGGAAATCAAAGCTCAATATCCAGAAAAACCTGTTATCGGTGTATTTATGACTAAGAGTGAATTCTTCACTGCATTATCAGATATGGACGTTAATATGCCATTCTTTATGTATGCAGAAGAAGCTGCTGAAGGTTTCATGAGATTAGACCAACAAAGAAAATGGATTGCAAGACCAGAAGGTCAAATTCCTTGCTATGATGTAGATAGAAAGAAAGCTGAAAGCATTATTTACCAAGCATTAAAAGAAGATCGTGCTCAATTAACAACACGTGAATCAATTGATGTTTTAGATGCTTACGGTATCAGAGTTTGTAAATCAGGCTTTGCAACAAACGAAGAAGAAGTTGCTCAATTAGGTAATTCAATCGGTTATCCGGTTGTTATGAAAATGACTTCAAAAACAACATCACACAAAACAGATGTTGGCGGTGTAAGAGTAAACATTCAATCAGAAGAACAATTGAGAGCAGAATACAAAGACTTGTTATCAAAACTTGAAGAAAAAGGCTTGTTAGATGGTCTTGAAGGTGTAATCATTCAAGAAATGGTTAAAGGTAACAGAGAAATGGTTTGCGGTATCGCAACTGACCCTCAATATGGTCCAATGATGATGTTTGGTCTTGGCGGTGTATTCATTGAAGTTATGAAAGACGTAACATTCAGAATTGCTCCTCTTACAGATGTTGATGCTGAAGAAATGATTAAATCAGTTAAAGCATACAAATTGTTAGAAGGTGCAAGAGGTACAAAACCTGCTGATATGAACCAAATTCAAGAAACATTATTGAGATTATCTCAATTAGTTTCTGACTACAAATTCATCGATGAATTAGATATTAACCCATTGTTAATTTCTGAAAAATCAGGTGAAGGTATCGCAGTTGACGGTCGTATCAAAGTAAGACTTGAAGAAGCAAAAGAAGCTTTAGGTTTAACTTGCTGTGGCTGTGGGTGTGGTTGGTATCACTAATTAATTGATTTAATTTTAT
>CAZKJV010000126.1:0-4376 GCA_964553175.1 uncultured Muribaculaceae bacterium
GGTACTAGAGAACCCGAAAAATACGGAAATACGACATTAAATGATATTGAAAATAATTTAAAAAATATTACACAAAAACAAAACATTCAACTTGAATGCTATCAATCAAACCACGAAGGCGATTTAATAGATAAAATTCAACAAGCAAAAAATATTTTTGACGGAATTATATTAAACGCAGGCGGTTACACTCACACAAGCGTTGCAATAAGAGATGCAATTGCAGGAATTCAAATTCCAACAGTGGAAATTCATTTAACAAACATTCATGCCAGAGAAGAATTCAGACATAATTCACTAATTGCACCAGTTTGTATTGGTCAAATCTGCGGTTTTGGTGCAAAATCTTATGAATTAGGGCTAGACGCATTAATCAATTATTTAGAGAAATAATTTCTAATTAATTTTTCAATTATTTGAGCTGAATTACCGGTACCGTAAGGATTTTTTGCTGTTAATCTTGTTTGAGATTTTTCACGAGAAAGAACATTTTCACTCAAATCCATAATTTTGTCATAATCGGCACCAACTAGAGTAGAAACTCCTGCTTCAATACCCTCTTGACGCTCTGTTTCATAACGCATTACTAATGTCGGGCAACCGAAAGTAGGAGCTTCCTCTTGAATTCCGCCACTATCAGTAAGAATTAATTTTGCGTTTTTCATTAGATACACCAAATACGGGTAATCCAAAGGTGTTAATAAATGAATGTTTTTAATATTACCTAATTTATCATGAATTTTATTTTTAACGTTTGGATTTGGGTGAACAGGAATAACAAACTCGTGGTCTGTATATTTATTTGCCAAATCGTATATAGCTTTTATAATTCTATCAATTCTTTCGCCATGATTTTCACGTCTATGAGCTGTAATAAGAACTAATTTATCATTTATTTCAATATTATTTTCTTTAAAGAAGTTTGCAGATTTTTCTATCACGTCATTAGACAAACAGAATAATGCATCAATAACGGTATTTCCTGTAACTGAAATCTTATCTTCATCAATACCCTCTTTTAACAAAGCTTCTTTATTTACCTCAGTTGGAGCAAAATGTAATTGAGCAACACGAGAGGTCATCTGACGCATAACTTCTTCAGGGAATGGTTCATAAATATCATAAGAACGTAAACCTGCTTCAACGTGGAAAACAGGAACTTTGTGATAAAAACTTACCAATGCACCTGTAAGAACTGACATTGTATCACCTTGAACAATTGTTGCATCAATTTCGTTTTCTTTAAATACATTTTCAAGTCCTAACAAAATTCTTGTTTGAACTTCTGCCAAAGGTTGATTTGGACGCATGCAATCAAGATTTATATCAGCCTTTAAGCCGAAATATTCCAAAGTTTGATTTGAAAGTTCTTTTTGTTGTTCAGTGTTACATACAATTACATTGTAATCATCGTGTTTTCTCAATTCAATAATAACCGGAGCTAATTTAATAACTTCGGGTCTTGTTCCAAATACGATTAAAATATTTTTCTTGTTCATAACTATATTTTACAACAAATATTTTTATTTTATACTAGTCGTATGGAAGTAATAATAATCGGTGCAGGATTAGCTGGTAGCGAAGCTGCCTTACAACTTGCAAAACAAGACATAAAAGTTAGATTATACGAAATGCGACCTCAAAAAATGACTGGGGCACATGTTAGTGAGGACTGTGCGGAATTTGTTTGTTCAAACTCGCTAGGATCAAGCGATATTACCAATGCTAGCGGACTTTTAAAACACGAAATGGAACTTCTTGGCGGAGAATTAATAAAAATTGCAAACGAAAATAAAGTTCCAGCAGGGAACGCTCTTGCAATTGACAGAAAAGGTTTTAGCCAAAAAGTTACAGAATTAATAGAACAAAATAAAAACATTGAACTTGTTAGAGAAGAATTGACCGAAATACCATCAGATGTTCCTGTAATTATTGCATCAGGTCCACTAACCAGTGATGATTTAGCAAATAAAATAAAAGATTTTACAAAAACAGAACATTTACACTTTTTTGACGCAATAGCACCTATTGTTGAAAAAGACAGCATAAATTTTGATGTAGCTTTTTGGGCAAGCAGATATGACAAAGGAGAAGCCTCTTACATAAATTGTCCAATGAACAAAGAACAATACGAAAATTTCTATAACATTTTAACAACTTCAGAACGAATTGAATTACACGATTTTGAAAAAAATGCAAAATTCTTTGAAAGCTGTTTACCTGTTGAAGTTCTAGCCTCAAGAGGAGTAGATACATTACGTTTTGGACCAATGAAACCGGTTGGATTAATTGACAATAGAACTAACGAAGAAAATTGGGCAGTCGTACAACTTAGACAAGACAACGCAGCAAAAACATTGTTTAATCTGGTTGGATTTCAAACAAACCTTAAATGGTCTGCACAAAAAGAACTTGTTCACTCAATTCCGGGGTTAGAAAATGCCAATATCGTTAGATATGGCGTAATGCATAGAAACACCTTTATAAACAGTCCTCAAGTACTAAACGCTACACTTAACACAAGACAAAGAGAAACTCTTTTCTTTGCAGGACAAATTACAGGCGTTGAAGGTTATACAGAATCAATCGCAACCGGAATGTTAGCCGGCATAAACATGGCAAACTTATTAAAAGAAAAACCTCTTTTAACCTTGCCACAAGAAACAATGCTTGGAGCTTTATGCAAATACATTTCGTCTAGTGAATTAAAACATTTCCAACCTATGAACTCAAATTGGGCAGTAGTTTCACCAATTGAGTTACCTAAAAAAGAAAGAAAAAATAAAAAATTAAAAAATGAATTATTGGCAAAAAGATCAATTGAAACATTGAAAGGAATTTTATGTTCTATTTAGAAAAATTAAATAATAAAACAATTATGAAAACCGACATTTTAGACGGTTTAACTCATTTTTTCACAACGAGAGAATGCCCTATCAAATCAAAAGAAGAGGGAATGGGAGAAATCGTTGCAGAAAACAGAAAAATGTTTTGTAAAGAACTTGGCATTTCTGAAGAAAATTTAATATATCCGGAGCAACGCCACACAGACACAATTGACGTCGCTCAAATCGGAAAATCGTATTATCCTCAAGCAGATGCGTTAATTTTAACAAATCACGAACAAGCAGTATTTTTAAATTTTGCAGACTGCACTCCGCTTGTTGCATACGATAAAAAACAAAATATTGTAGCAGTAATTCATGCAGGTTGGAAAGGTACTGTTGGCAGAATTGGAACAAAAACAATTCAAAGAATGATTGATGAATTTAATACAAACATTGAAGACGTTAGAGTTGCCATCGGACCATCAATTTCTGTATGTTGCTACGAAGTAAAAGAAGACGTATTCAACATGAGTATGATTTCAGTTGAAAATAATAAAGGTCTATACGAATTTAAAGACGGAAAAATCTTTGTAAATTTAAAAGAAATAAACAAACGACAACTTGAAGAAATCGGAGTAAAATATATAGACGTTTGTCCATATTGCACTTCTTGTAACAATGATTTATTCTACTCATACAGAAAAGAAGGTCAAACAACAAACAGACACAGCGTTATCGTAAAACTTGAGGACAAATAGTTGAAACAACTTGTAAAACTTAATACCGCAAGAAATTGCTTACGATACCTAATTAAGGCATATAAAATTTCAACAATTTATATACCCTATTACATCTGTCCGTCAATAAAATCAATACTAAAAAAAGAAATTATAAATATAAAATATTACCATATTGACGACAAATTTATGCCGACAGAAAAGTTCAAATCTGATGATTATATCTTATACCCTAATTATTTTGGGGTTTGCACAAACAATGTCAAAATTTTAGAGAAAAAATATAGAAATTTAATCGTCGATAATTCTCATGCGTTCTATTCAAAACCAATGGGCTTAGCCTCATTTAATTCTGCTCGCAAATTTTTTCAAATGCAATACGGAGTAATGAACGGTGCATATCTTTACACAGAAAAAGTTTTAGACAGACCATTTAGAACTGCGGAAGACTATGAGGTTATTGAAAATATTACATACGAAAATCTGGTAAAAAACGAACATAAACTAGACGACGAGCAAGTTATGTACATTTCAAAAACAACCGAAAAGATTTTAAGCAGAATTAATTTTGAACAAGAAAAAATAACACGATTAAACAATTACAAAAAATACGAAGAAATTTTTGGAAGTCAAAACGAATTAAATATATCACTGGAAAATGACGAAATCCCATTTGTTTATCCACTTTACACTCAACACGAGCGAATCGGTTACGACTTAGAAAAACAAGGATTACTAATCTTTAGATATTGGGACGGACTACCTAAAACCTTTGATGAATATAATTTCTACAAATATTTAATCCCGATAC
>CAZKJV010000127.1:0-4156 GCA_964553175.1 uncultured Muribaculaceae bacterium
AAATCATACGGATAACGTATTAAGATAATACCACTGATTAAAATTTTTCTAACTCTAAAGTATTACTTCTTGCGAATACTGTTACAAAAATTAATAATACTTATTGTTGTAATGAACTATTAATCGCTTGTGCCACACTGTATCCAGTTGACCAGCACGCTTGTAAATTAAAGCCTCCACAAAAACCATCTATGTCAAGAACTTCTCCGCAACTGTAAAGGTTTGAATAGTGTTTTGATTCAAGGGTTTTGGAATTGAATTCATCAAGCAAAAGTCCACCACAAGTGACTGTTTCTCCGCCTTTTTTAGTTCCTATAATTTGTGTGTCGTGATATGTTAAAACTTTATTAACTAATTCTTTAGTATTAGAATTTACCATACAACATTTTTGTTTTAAATCTATATCAGCGTGTTTAAAAACTTCGATGACGAATGATTTTGGTAAGTATTCGTTTATTAAGTTTCCCAAATCTTTTTTAGGGTTTTTGTTAAATTCTTCTTGCCAATTGATATCCGTGTTTAAAAAATCAATTGTAACATTATATGGAAAATTTTTTTTTGCGTTTATTGAAGACATTTCAAATACTGCAGGTCCTGTTATTCCGCTATCCGTAAATAAAATGTCGCCTGTGAATATTTTTTTATCGGAGTTTATTTTGCAATTTTTTATTGTTACTCCTTGAAGTTCTTTATATTGTGGATTTGTTTTTAAACCTACAAGTGCTGGGTGTGGCTGTTCAAAATTATGTCCTAAGTCATGCATTAGTTTGTAGCCATGTTTTCCACCTGTTGCAACAATTACAATATCAAACAGGTAAGATGCTTGGTTTGTTTTTATCTCAAATCCATTTTGTAAATATTTTATTGATAAAACTTCTTCTTTTTTAAATTTACAGTGTTTTAATTGTGCTAAAATTTTTTCTTGAACATCTTTTGAGCTATTTGATATTGGGAAAATTCTATTATCTTTTCTTACGTATGTTTTTACTCCGATTTTTTCAAAAAAATCAAGCGTATCTTGTGTTCCAAATCGTGAAAATATGGAGTATAAAAATTTTTCGCCTCGTGGATAATTTTTTGCAAGGTCTTTGAAATTATACTCCGCATGAGCAAGATTACATTTGCCTCCGCCTGTTGGAAGTAAGGTTTTTAGTGGTGAATTTATATCAAAAATAGTAATATCAAAACTTTTATCGATATGGCATGCTGACATACAACCTGCAGGTCCACCTCCGATAATAGCTATTGTTTTTGACATTATAAATTTACCCTTGTTCCGTATAAAAAGAGCATTTCAGGATTTTCAAGTTCTTCGTGTAATTGCATAATGGTTTTCTTTAGTGTTGGGTGTACGAAATCCGGTGCAAGTTCAAGCATTGGAACTAATGCAAAAGCTCTTTGATGGAAAAATTTGTGTGGAATAACTAAATTTTCATCGTTAATAATTTCGTTATCATAAAAAATTATATCAATATCAAGAGTTCTATCACCGTAATGACCTTCTAGTTCTCTATTTCTACCAAGTTGAGCTTCAACTTTATGGATTGTTTCCAGAAGTTGTTGCGGTGTTAGAGTTGTGTTTATTTCAATCATGGCATTAACAAACCAGTTTTTAGTATCAACGCCCCAAGGTTCGGACTCGTAAAAAGCAGATGTGCGAACAAGACTAATTCCATCAATTCCGTCTAAAATTGATGTCGCTTGTTGAATATAACCTACTCTATCACCTTTGTTTGAACCAAGGCTTAAATATACTATTGCCATATCATTATTCTATACCATGACTTTAATTTTGTCTATCTTTTTATGTTAAAATATTTTTATGAAAAAAACAGTTATTGCATATTTGCACACACATTGGGATAGAGAATGGTATCGAGAATACGAAGTCTTTAGAATAAGACTTTTGAGGGTTTTTGATAATGTTCTAAATATGTTAGAAAATCACAAAATTCCGTCATTTTATTTTGACGGTCAAACATCAGCTCTTGAAGATTATCTTGAGATAAGACCTGAAAAGTTAGAGTTGGTAAAATCTTTAATTAAAGAAAAAAGGCTTTTTATCGGTCCTTTTTATGCGCTTGTTGATGAATTTTTGACTGATAAAAATTCTTTTGAACATAATTTGCAAATCGGTATTGATTATGCAAAAAAAATGGGCTGTACTGATTTTATTGGATATTTGGCAGATACTTTTGGACATTCAAAACAAGTTACAAAAGTTTTTAAAGATTTTGGTATTGATAAATGCATGGTTTGGCGTGGTTGTGGTGATATTCCTGCTGAATTTAAATTCTGTGGGGTAAATACTATAAATATGGTCAGAGGATATTTCATGGATATCTTTTCCGCACCTTTTGAAATGCAAAAAAAATATGAAATACTAAAAAGTAATTTAGATAAAATTTCTGAAAAATCCGGTGATGTTTTACTGTTGCCGATAGGTGCTGACCATTTGGGTGTTGAAGTTGATATAGCTGATCAAATTAGACGTTTTAATGCTTTATCTTCGGATTATCAAATTAAATTAGGTTCGCCTTTTGATTATTTTGAGGCTGTAAAAGACAGATTTGAACTTTTTGAATGGAATGATGAATTGAGAGATAATTCAAAAACTTTTGTTTTATCAGGTACTCATTCTTCAAGATTGGATTTGAAAAAGTTAAATATTGAATGTTGTCATAAATTACCTAATGCGGATAAATTACAAAAATATTTTAATTTGAATTATGATGAATTAATTAAGTATGCTTATAAATTATTATTGCAAAATCAAGCACATGACGGTATTTGTGGGTGTTCAACAGATGATGTTCATTCAGAAAATATAACTCGTTATAAAAAAATCTTACAAATTTGTCAAACCATTTTTGATGAGGTTCGTTTTAAACTTGGTTCAGGTGGTTTAGGCATAAATATTGGGAACAAAGAGTTTTCAGGTCTTATAGAGTTTGAATCAACAGATGAATTGATTGATTTGCAAATGATTTCATCAAGAAAAGGTTTTGATAATAACATTTTGCAAGATACTCAAAAAATTCCTGTAACTGAAGATTATACGGATATTTATACTTATCTTGCTGAGGTTGAAAATTTAAAACCTTGTGAATTAAACGTATTAAATCCTGTTGAAACAGATACTGATATAGAAGTTACTGATAACAGTATTCAAAATTCAAAAATTTCGTTAAAAGTTATTGGTAACAATATTTTAATTAATAATGATATTCAGTTGGAATTTGTGGATTATATTGATAATGGTGATAGTTATAATGATGGTCCCGTAAAAGATGATTTTGGTGTTACTGCGGATATAATTTCTACAAAATCTGTAATGAAAGGTTATTTACGTTCTGCTTTAAAAATTGAAACTTCATTTTTCGATGTAATAGTTTCGGTTGATAAAAAATCGGAATTGTTAAAATTTAATATTGATTGGACAAACGAAGATGAAAATCATTTAATACAAGCAAAATTTGTTCTAAATGATAAAATTTCTCATACTTTTTCGGAAGATTTTAACGAGTTGATTGAGCGTGATTTTAATCCTGATTATGATATTCGTCAAAATTTACCAAAACAAAGAGGTATTGAGGCAAAATCAAATACCGCACCTATGCAAAGATTTGTTTGGGCTAATGATTTTGGAATTTTTACAAAAGGAATTACTCAGTATGAAGTTTTCCAAAATATGTTATCAATTCCTTTAATTAGGGCAACAGGTAAAATCTCTAATCCTCACAATAGCTCTCGTTCGACTCCAGCTGGTCCGCCTTTAGATGTTTCTGATTTGCAAATGATTGGTAAAAATTCTGCTGAATTTGCGGTTTATTGTGGTAATATTGACGGTTATGAGCGAAATTTAGATAAAATGTTTTGCAATGTAATATTTTAATGTTACAAAAGTTCACAATTTGTCAATTTTTTCAAAAAATAATACTTTATAAATGTAAGGTTAGGAAAACTTTGATAATGTAATTTCATATCCTGATGTGAAAGTATAAAAAATGATTTAACGCTGATAAGATTGCACAAATCATTTAAGGTTATTGAAGTTTTGTAGGGGAATCAGGCTTTTACAATCTAACGTGTGTAAGAAAAATTTGAAGGCGACTTTAATAAGTCGCCTTTGTTTTGTTATTTATAAAGAAAATAT